>NZ_JBHXJK010000015.1:31607-106117 GCF_042723255.1 Amycolatopsis thailandensis | reverse complement strand
CCGTTCGAGTTGTTGGTGGAGCGGTTGAATCCTCGTCGTTCGTCGGCGCATCATCCGTTGTTCCAGATCGCTCTCGCCCTACAGAACAACGAAGAAGTCCAGTTCGACTTCCCAGGGCTCGAGGCGCGGCTGGAGCTCGCGCCGACCTACACGTCCCGGTTCGACCTCTTCTTCAGCCTCACCGAGAAATTCGACGAATCCGGTGCCTCGGCGGGCATCACGGCGATGGTCGAGTACGCGACGGAGCTGTTCGACAGGGCGACCGTGGAAGAGCTGTCCCACCGCTTCGTCGGTCTGCTGCGCTCTCTCGTCGCGAATCCGGACAAGCCGATCAGCGACGCCGAAATCCTCTTCGCGGCCGAACGGACACGGCTGGTGCCGGCGGCGCCGGAGCCGGTCGGCTCGGCACTGCCGGAGTTGTTCCGCGCTCAGGTCGAGCGGGACCCGGACGCGGTCGCGCTGGTCAGCGGCGGCGTCGAACTGTCCTATCGGGAGTTGGAGGTCCGGGCGAATCGGCTGGCACATTGGCTGATCGGTGAGGGTGTCGGACCGGAGCGCCGGGTCGCGTTGCTGCTGGAGCGCTCGGTCGAGTTGGTCGTCGCGATTCTGGCGGTGGTGAAAGCCGGTGGCGCCTATGTCCCGGTGGATCCGTCGTACCCGGCCGGGCGCGTCAGCGCTCTGCTCGACGACGTGGACCCGGTGCTGGTGCTGCGTGAGCTGCCGGACGTGACGGGCATCCCCGAAACCGATCCGGACGTCCGGGTGCTGCCTGGAAACCTGGCGTACGTGATGTTCACGTCGGGGTCCACCGGTGTGCCGAAGGGCGTGGCGGTGACGCAGGCCGATGTCGTCGGGTTGGTGTCGGACGGGTGTTGGGGTGAGGCGCATCGGCGGGTGCTGGTGCATTCGCCGCACGTGTTCGACGCCTCGACATACGAGTTGTGGGTTCCGTTGATCCACGGCGGCACGCTGGTCCTCGCGCCATCGGGTGAATTCGACGCCGCGGTGCTGGCGAGGACCATCGCCGACGGCGGGGTAACCGCATTGTGGCTCACCGCCGGGCTGTTCAGCCTGATGGTCGAACAGCATCGGGACTGCTTTGCCGCGGTGGAGCAGGTGTGGACCGGGGGTGACATCGTGTCGCCTGACGCGATTCGCGAGCTGCTCGGCACCTATCCCGGGCTGACCGTCGTCGACGGATACGGCCCGACCGAGAGCACGACGTTCGCGACGCGGCATGTGATGACGCGGGACGACATTCCACAAGGGACGGTCCCGATCGGCGTCCCGATGGACGCCATGCGGAGCTACGTGCTCGACGAACGTCTGCGGCTCGTGCCGCCTGGCGTCGTCGGCGAACTGTACGTATCCGGTGACGGGGTGGCCCGCGGCTACCTCGGCCGTCCGGGACCGACCTCCGCACGGTTCCTGCCCGACCCGTTCGGGGGGCCCGGGGCACGGATGTACCGGACCGGTGACCGGGTGCGCTGGAACCGCCGTGGGGAACTGGAGTTCGTCGGCAGGGTCGATGATCAGGTGAAGGTCCGGGGGTTCCGGGTCGAGCCGGGCGAGGTCGAGGCCGCGTTGCTCGACCAGCCCGAGGTCGCACGGGCCGTCGTCCTCGCCAAACCCGACCGCCTGCTCGCCTATGTGGTCCCGGAAGGCGTGACCGACACGGACGGAGAAGATGCGCAGATCGATGAGTGGCGTGACGTCTACGACACGATGTACGGAGCCGAGCAGACCGCCACGCTGGGTTCGGATTTCACCGGTTGGAACAGCTCTTATACCGGTGAGCCGATTCCGCTGGAGGAGATGAAGTCGTGGCAGGCGGTTGCGCTTGAGCGGATCCGGGAGTCGTCGCCGCGCCGGATCTTGGAGATCGGTGTCGGCTCCGGTCTGCTGCTCGGGCCGCTGCTGGACGACGTCGAGTCTTATTGGGCGACCGATTTTTCGGCGCCGGTGGTCGAACGGCTGCGCGCCCAGGTGGACGCGGAGCGCGTCGAATTGCGCTGTCAGCCCGCGGATGACGTTTCGGGTTTGCCACCGGAGTTCTTCGATGTTGTGGTGTTGAACTCGATCGTCCAGTACTTCCCGGATGGCGCCTACTTGGCGCGTGTCCTGGACGGCGCCCTGCGTCTGCTCGCGCCGGGTGGTCGGATCTTCGTCGGTGACGTGCGGCATCAACGGACGGTCCGTGCCTTGCACACGGCAGTGCGGGCGGAGCAAGCGGAGTCGGCGGAGCGGTTGCGGTCGTCTGTCGAGCAGGCGGTTCTGCTGGAGAAGGAGCTGGTTGTCGATCCGGGCTTCTTCTCGTTGTGGGCCGAAGAGAACGCGGCCGGGATCGACATCCGGCTCAAACGAGGCGAACCGCACAACGAGCTGACCCGGCACCGCTACGAGGTCGTCCTCCACCGTGATCGGGCCGACGCGGTATCAGTGGCGGAGCTGCCGGAGGTGGCGTTCACCGGCCTGGACGACCTGGGCGACCTCGACGGCGCGGTGCGGCTCACCGGAATCGCGAACCCGCGGTTGACCGGGGAATTGGCCGCCGCCAGGGCGCTGACCCGGCATGCGTCCCTCGACGACATCCGACTCCACCTGAAGAACGGGCAGGGCGTCGACCCGGAGGCACTGCACGGCTGGGGCGAGCGCTCGGGGCACCGGGTGGCGACGACGTGGTCGCCCGAAGACCCCGGCTCGTACGAGGCGGTCGTGCTCCCCGGTGCTCAGGACGGCCCGCTGACCGGCGTCCACCGTGCACCGTCCGGGCGCTCCCTGGCGGCGCTGGCCAGCAACCCGGTCGGCTCGCGCTTCACCGGCAGGCTGCTCACCAGGCTCCGTGACCGGCTCGCCGAGCAGCTGCCCGCCTACCTCGTGCCGTCCGCGATCCTCGCCATCGACGAGATTCCGTTGACCGCCAACGGCAAGGTCGACCGGGACGCCCTGCCTGACCAGCTCCCGGCAACCACCGGCCGCGCGCCGAGGACCCTCGTCGAGGAAGTCCTGTGTGGACTGTTCGCGGAAATCCTCGGCCGGGCCACGGTCGGTGTCGATGACAGCTTCTTCGACCTCGGCGGGCATTCGCTGCTCGCGACCCGGCTGGTGAGCCGGATCAAGGCCGTGCTCGGAGTCGACCTGCCGGTCCGCGCGCTCTTCGAAGCGGCCACGGTGGACGGTCTGGCCCAGCGGATCCAGGACGGCGGCGAAGACACCGCGTTCGACGTCGTCCTGCCACTGAGGCGGGGCGGCACCAGGCCGCCGCTGTTCTGCGTTCACCCGATCAGCGGATTGAGCTGGACCTACTCGGGACTGCTGCGCCATCTGAGTCCCGAGTTCCCGGTGTACGGCCTGCAGTCGCGCGGGCTCGCGGACGGCGGGGAGCTGCCGCGCTCGGTGGCGGAGATGGCGCAGGACTACATCGCCGAGCTCACCCGCGTCCAGCCGGAAGGGCCGTATCACCTGCTTGGCTGGTCGTTCGGTGGAATGGTGGCGCACGCGATCGCCGCCGAACTGCGGCGACGCGGCCAGGAGGTCGCGCTGCTCGTGCTGCTCGACGCGAGCCCGGCGAAACCGTGGACGTCGGAGGAACTCGCGATCGCCCGGGACATGGACCGCACTGGCGCCTACACCCGGATGCTCGCCGCGTTCGGCATCAGCGCGGCCGGGTTGGCCGGGGAAACCCTTACGCACGAACGGTTCCAGGAGATCGCCTTCGAGCGGAACATCGTACTGGCGAGCCTGGAGGAAGACCACGTCACCGCGATGATGCGGGTGATGCGGAACAACGCCGACATCATCGGCAGGCTCCGCCACGAGCGGATCGCGGTCGACACCCTGCTGTTCGTCGCCGCGGACGAGCCGGAGGTGCTCACTGCCGACGTCTGGGCCGAGTACGTGGAGCGGGAGGTCGAGGTGCATCCGGTGCCCTGCGACCACATCGGCATGACCCTGCCGGACTCCCTGGCGGTCATCGGCCCGGTGCTGGAACGAAAACTGCGCGCAGTGGCGCGGAACCGACGGGAAGGGAACTCATGACGAATCCGTTCGACGACCCCGACGGCACCTTCAAGGTGCTGGTCAATGACGAGGGCCAGCACTCGCTGTGGCCCGCCTTCGCCGAGGTGCCCGCCGGGTGGACGGTGGCGCACGCCGACGACACCCGCGCGGTCTGCCTGGAGTACGTCGAGCAGCACTGGACCGACCTGCGGCCGTCGAGCCTGGTCCGGGCCATGAACGAAAGCCGCTGACCGAACTCCCAGGAGGTGTCCCATGTCCGAACTCATCGATGCGGTACTGGCAGGCGCGCCCGGCGAACGGCTCGCCGGGCTCCCGCTCCCGGACCGCTACCGTGCGGCCTATATCCGCAAACAGGACGTCGGCATGTTCGGCGACGACGAGACCGATCCCGACGTCCGCCGTTCCATCCACGTCGGCGAGGTCGCGATGCCCGAGCTGGCGCCCGACGAGGCGCTGGTCGCGGTGATGGCCTCGGCGGTCAACTTCAACACCGTCTGGTCGGCCACGTTCAAACCGGTCCCGACGTTCGCCTTCCTCGAACGCATCGGCAGGCAGGGCCCCCGCGCCGCGCGGCACGACCTCCCCGAGCAGGTGATCGGGTCCGACGCGTCGGGGGTGGTCGTACGGGTGGGCTCGGCGGTCGAGCACTGGGGGCCGGGGGATCGCGTGGTCGTCAGCCCGACCTACGCCAGCGGTCAGGTGACCTCCGGCTCCGGTGACGGCATGGTCGCCGACGACATCCTCGCCTGGGGCTACGAGACGAACTTCGGCGGGATGGCTGATTTCGCCGTGGTGAAGGCGAATCAGCTGCTGCCCAAGCCCGAGCATCTGACGTGGGAGGAATCCGCGGCCAACATGCTGTGCGGGATGACGGTGTACCGGATGCTGGTCAGCCCCAACGGCGCGCGGATGAAACAAGGCGATGTCGTGCTCATCTGGGGTGCCGCGGGCGGGCTGGGCGGCTACGCGGTGCAGATGGTCAAGAACGGCGGCGGGATCCCGGTCGCCATGGTCGGTTCCGAGGAGCGCGCCGAACTCATGCGCGACCTCGGCTGCGAAGCTGTCATCAACCGGCAGGAGTTCATGAACTCGCCGGGCGGGCTCAAGAGCCCGAAAGTGCTGCGGCGGATGGGCGAGACGATCCGACGGCTCGTCGGCGAGGACCCGCACATCGTGTTCGAGCACACCGGCCAGGAGACCTTCGGCGCGTCGGTCTACCTCGCGCGGCGCGGCGGCAGCGTCGTGACCTGCGGGTCCAGTAGCGGATACCAGCACGACTACGACAACCGCTACCTGTGGATGAAGGTGAAGCGCATCGTCGGCAGCCACGGCGCGAACATGGCCGAGGCACACGAGGCCAACCGGTTGCTGCGCCTGGGAATGATCGTGCCGACGCTGTCGGTCACCTATCCGCTCACCGAGGCGGGCGAGGCGACCAGGGCCGTCCAGCTCGGCAAGCACGTGGGCAAGGTCGGCATCCGCTGCCTGGCGCCGAGCGACGGCCTCGGCGTGGAGGACCACGCGCTGCGGGCACGGGTCGGCGAGCAGCGAATCGGTTTGTTCCGCAAGTACTGAGTTCCGCGAGGGGGACGGGTTTCGTGCATTCGATCCAAAGTCCACCGGCGACGGACGACCCGGCACGGGCCGGCCGCGATTCGCCGAGCTACGACGGTTACCTCGCCATCGACGGCCTACTGCGGCTGCAACGACCGCTCAGTGTGCCGGAGCATCCCGACGAGCTCCACTTCATCGTCACGCACCAGGCGATCGAACTGTGGTTCAAGGTCGTCGTCCACGAGCTCGCCAGGTTCAAGGCCGATCTCGGCCGTGCGGCGTGGACAAGGGCGGTGGCCGGGCTCGGCCGGATCAACGCGATCCTCGCCGCGCAGACGGCGCAGCTGGGCACACTGGGGCATCTGGATCCGAAGGCGTTCCTGGAGTTCCGGAGTTTTCTCGGCACGGCGAGCGGGTTCCAGTCCGTCCAGTTCCGGGTGATCGAGGTCCTCAGCGGACTGCGGGACCCCGATTACCTGGACGGCCTGCGGGCCGCACACGGCGGCAGCCTGCCGACGCGGGTTCTCGAGGCGTTGGCCGAGCCTGGCCTCGCCGAGATCGCGGGCGAGGCGGCGGACTGGGGCGCCGTCTACGCCGCGCCGGACGACCACGGCGCGCTTTTCCTGCTGGGAGAGGCGTTGCTGGAGTACGACCGGCTGTGGCTTGCCTGGCGTCATGAGCATCTGGTGCTGGTGGAGCGGATCATCGGGCAGGACACAAGGGGCACCGGCGGAGCCTCGGCCCGCTACCTGCAGGGGCGGTTGTCCCTGCGGTTCTTCCCATTCCTGTGGGATGTCCGGCATCGGCTCACGATGAAAGGCGGTGCCTGAGAACGTCCTCACCGGTCGTGTGCCAGTACCGTCCTGAGTGCGTCGAGGACCGCCGCGAACGCCGGTGCGTCCGGGTCGATGAGTTCGAAGTGGTCGGCGCCGGCGAGCCGCGTCAGCGTGACGTCGTCGCCGTGGGCGGTCGCCAGACGGTGGAAACGCTCGCTGATTTCGAGCGGGACACGGTCGTCCTTGTCGCCGTGTATCAGCACGCAGCGCGCGTCGAGGGGAAGGAGCCGAGCCGGATCCGCCGCGTGATAGCGATCGGGAAAGCTCGCCGGTCCTGCACCGAGAAGTCGGCCTACAGCACCGCCGTCCAGGTCGAGCCGATAGGCCTCGGCGAGGTCGCAGACCCCCGCGAGCGAGACGACTCCCTTGGCACGCAAAGGAGTTTCGTCACGCCCGGGGCTACCAGGAGGGAGCCGGTGCCGCGATGCCGCCCACAGCGCGAGGTGTCCGCCCGCGGAATGGCCCAGCAGCACCGTGCGATCACCCTTGACGAGCCCGCCGGTGAGCGCAGGCAGCGCGTCGAGGCCGTTGGCGATGTCGGCGAACGTCCCCGGCCAGCCGCCGCGGTCCTGGCCGACACGGTGATATTCCAGTGCCGCGGTGAGATGGCCGTGACGCGCCAGTTCCGCGCACAGTGGACGGATGTGGGCCCGATCGTATTCGGCTGCCCAGAATCCGCCGTGGAGGACCACTACCGTGCTCGTTACCGGACCGGAATCTGGCCACCACAGCTCGACAACGTGTTCGGTGCCTTCGCCGTAGCGCAATGTACTGTCGGATCGGCGGGCCGTCCTGCCCAGAACCTCGGCGAGACCCATCGGCGAAATCCCCCTGCCCGGCGCCGGTCATCGAGTATCCGTTGTATACGGTCGCCAGGAACCGTCACAAGCAGATGGATACGCGGAAACGGGGCTACCGTGAGTTTCCCAGTGACGTTTTCCCCAGGGCGCCGGTGTGTTTCCGGCTGCTTGGCAACCGTAGCCAACCGTCGTCGGCCGGACAAGAGCGTCTCGCGCCGCGGGCGGCGCAATGAAATGCCGATGTCGGCTTTCCGGCGCAGAACACCAGCTTCACTTCGACGTGGATACTGTGTCCGAGTTGGTGGAAGCCACACGGCGTATAACGTCGTGAACCAGGCGACGTCGAGGATGTTCCGGCGGCTGAGCAGCGGGCTCGTGAACGTGCCGGATCTGATGATTGGTAAGGGGAAGTAGCGGGTGCTCGCTTACATCGGCGGTGTGGCTCTGTTCGCGCTGGGGATCTGTCTCTCCGTGGCGCTGCACGAAGCGGGCCATATGGTTACCGCGCGGGCATTCGGAATGAAGGTCCGCCGGTTCTTCGTGGGGTACGGGCCCACGGTGTTCTCCTTTCGGCGTGGCGGCGTCGAATACGGTCTCAAGTGGATTCCGCTCGGCGGGTTCTGCGATATCGCCGGGATGACAGCGCTCGACGAGGTCACCCCGGAGGAGTCACCCAAGGCAATGTGGCGCTTCAAGACCTGGAAGCGCACGGTCGTGATGTCCGCCGGGTCGATCACCCACTTCATCCTCGGCTTCGTGGTGCTGTACCTGATGGCCGTCACGATGGGCCTGCCCAACACGAACCCGTCGACCGACCCGGTGATCGCCACGACTTCGTGCGCGCGATCAGCCGTCACCGCCGACCAGGCCCGCAACCCCACCTGCGCGCCGGGCGACCCGAAGCCCGCGGCCGCGGCCGGGCTGCTGGCGGGGGACAAGGTGCTCTCGGTCGGCGGGAAGCCGACGCCGACCTGGTCCGACATGCTCAGCACCGTCCAAGCGTCCAGCGGGCCCACGGCCTTCCAAATCCTACGCAACGGGCAGACCCTGACGCTGACCGTCGACATCCCCAAGGTGCAACGGCTGGCCACCGACGGGAAGGTGAAGGACGTCGGAATGATCGGCGCCTCGGCCGCCAGCCAGCCGAGCCTGATCGGCTACGGCCCGATTGACGCGGTCGGCGGGACCCTGAGCTTCACCGGCACGATGTTCACGGAGACCTGGCAGCGGATCGTCGAGTTCCCGTCGCGGATGCCCGCCGTGGTGGAGTCCATCTTCGGCGCTGAGCGCGACCCGAACACACCGGTCAGCGTGCTCGGCGCCAGCCGGATCGGTGGGGAGGCGGTCGAACGCGGCCTGTGGGAGATCTTTCTGCTCCTGCTGGCGAGCTTGAACTTCTTCATGGGCATGTTCAATCTGCTGCCGCTGCTGCCGATGGACGGTGGGCATATCGCGGTCGTCTGGTACGAGCGGGTCCGCGACTGGTTCCGCAAGGTGCGGGGCAAAGTCGCGGCCGGTCCGGTCGACTACACGAAGCTCTCCGCGGTTACGCTCGTGCTCGTGGTCATCGGCGGCGGGATCACCCTGCTCACCGTGGCCGCCGACATCGTCAACCCGATCCGTTTACCGTAACGGAGCACTCCGGCCGGGAAGCGGTCGCCATCGGACCCGCTGCTCGGCCGCCGGCGGGGTGGGCGCGGCCTTCCTCGACGATCGCGGCCTGCCGCCGGGCCGGCCAAGGTCACCGAATCGAAATCGGATGCCGGTCACGGTCGTGTACGGCGAGGATTGGCGGTTGACGAAACCCGCGACCGTCCGACACCGTCAGTGGTGATGGGGAAGGCTGTTGAGGGAGGGGATGGCCGGTGGCCGAGCTCAGTGATGTCGAGCGCATGGTGGCGGACTGGGAGCGTGACGCGGGGGAGAAGGCGCAGCGCTATCAGCGCATGCAGGAGCAGGTGGAGCGGATTTCGATCACCGAGTCGGTGGCTTCCGGCGCGGTCAGTGTCACGGTGGGCCACAACGGATTGCCCACGGACGTCAAGATGACTCAGGCCGTGCTGAAAATGAGCCCGGACGAGATCGCCGCGAGCGTACTGAACGCGATGCGTAAGGCTCAGTCGAAGTATCCGGAGCGGCTCGCCGAGATCACCGCCGAGACCGTCGGCGACGACCAGACGACCCGGCATCTGGTCGCGACCGCCGTGGACAATTTCCCGGCGCCGCCGGAGGAGGACGAGCCGACGCCCGCCCCGGAACGGCAACTGTTCCAGCACGACGAAGAGGAACCCTCACCGAAGCCTTCCTCCGTGCCGAAGCCGACGCCGCGGCGTAAGCCGGGACCGGACGACGATGGCGAGGACTTCAGCGACCAGTCATTCCTGCGGCACGACTGACGATTCCCTGGGGAGGGGACGACCATGGCCGAGGGTTTTGAGGTTCTCAACGACGAGCTCACTACGCATGCGGGCAAAGTGGACGGGCTCGCCGACCGGATGGGCACCGCCGTGCAAGCGGCGAACACGGTGACCATGAACGACAGCGCGTACGGGGTGATTTGCCAGCCCTTCGCCATGCTGTTGCAACCGTTCGAGGAAATGGGCGTCAACGCTCTGAAAACAGCCGCCGAATCGCTGACCGGAACCGCGACGAAAGTCCAGGAAGCCGCTAAGGCGTATCAGGATCGCGAGGACGGCACCGTCGACGCGATCAAGAAAACCGAAGCCGGCTGAGCACGCTTTTCGCTGATTCGAAAGCCACGGGGGAGGAACTGGCGATGACGGCAGGCGGAAATCCACTCGTCGCGCAAGCGCGGTCGCAGACGACGGGTGTGACAGGGATCGGGATCGCGGAGTCGGCGGTCGATCTGGCCAACGGTGTGTCGGATGGTTCGTGGGTCGAGGCGGGTCTGGGTGCGGTCGGGGTCGGGTTGGAGGTCCTGTCCCTGGTGGTGGACCCGATCGGCACACTCGCTTCCTACGGGGTGTCGTGGCTGATCGAGCATGTGCAGCCGTTGAAGGAGGCACTGGACTGGCTGGCCGGTGACCCGCCGGTGATCCAGTCGTTCTCCGAGACCTGGGCGAATGTGGCCGGTGAGGTGAACGCGATCGCCGGGGACCTGACCAATGAGGTGAACAACGGCACCGCCGGCTGGCAGGGTGAGGGCGCCGACGCGTATCGGGGTGCTACCGCCGAGCAGGCGGACGCGTTGGCGGGCGCGGCTTCTCTCGCCGACGGCATTTCCGCCGGTGTGATGATCATGGGCACGGTGGTCGCGGCCGTGCGGGAGTTCGTCCGCGACTTGGTGGCGGAGCTGGTCGGGAAGCTGATCACCTGGGCACTGGAGGCCGCCGCTACTTTGGGGTTCGCGACTCCGGCGATCGCGGTGCAGGCGACCACGGCGATCACCAAAACCGTGTCGAAGATCGCGGATTTCATTCGCAAGCTGGTCAAGACGATCGGGAACGTCACCCCGAAGATCCGCAAGATCATCGACAAACTCGGCGAGATCATCGAGAAGCTGTCCAAAATGCTGCGCAAGGGCGGCAAACCGGGCGGCGGCACCACCCCGTCGAGCGCCAAGGGCGGCCCGCCGAAATCTCCCGACACCACCCCGAACTCCCCCGACACCACCCCATCGGGCACCGACGCCACCCCCGACGGCGGCAGTCCCAGCACCCCCGGCGGCGGCACATCACCCAGTAAATCGCCCACCAAGGGCGACCCGGACGCCACCGGCGGGCAGAAATCGGAGGGTGTCGGCGGGTGCGACGGCAAAGGCGGTGACCCTGTCGACACCGTTTCCGGCCAGATGATCACCGCGGGTACCGACGTCATCCTGCCCGGCCTGCTGCCGCTGCTGCTCGTCCGGTCATACGCCTCCGGTTACCTCGACGGCCGTTCCTTCGGCCCCGGCTGGGCGTCCACAGTGGACCAGCGGCTGGTGCTGACCGACGCCAGGGTCCGTTACCTCGGCGAGGACGCCGAAGTACTCAGTTATCCGCACCCCGCGCGCAACGGCGAGCCAGTGCTGCCCGTCTTCGGCGCCCGGTGGCGGTTGCGCTGGGACGCGGCCACCGAGACGTACCTGATCACCGACCCCGATTCCGGCTGGACCCGCCACTTCACCGCCAGCCCCGCCGAGCCGGACCTGTGGCTGATCAGCGCCCTCACCGACCGGAGCGGGCACCGCGTCGACTACCTGCGCGACGAAACGGGCACTCCGGTCATGGTCACGCATTCCGGTGGCTACCAGGTCGCCGTCGACACCGTGCGCGGTCCGGCGGGCGCCCGCGTCGTCGGGTACAGCCTGCTCGGCGCCGGTCCGCGGGGCGCGGACCAGCCGATCGTGTCCTTCCGGTACGACAATCGGGGCAGGCTCACCGGCATCGTCAACTCGACCGGCGTGCCGTACGAGTTCGGTTACGACGACGTCGACCGGATCGTGGAATGGGTCGACCGCAACGGTTACCGTTACCGCTACGTGTACGGCGAGGACGGTCGCGTGGTGCGTGGTGAGGGCCTCGGCGGCTTCCTCAACGCGGCCTTCGACTACGACCTGGACAACCGCGTCACCACCGTCACCGACAGCCTCGGCCACCGGATCGAGTACCACTACGACGAGCACAACCACATCACCGCGGTGGTGGACCAGAACGGCAACGTCGAACGGCCGGAGTTCGATCGCCTCCACCGGCTGATCTCCTACACCGACAAGAACGGCAACGTCACCCGCTACGAACGGGACGAGACCGGCGAACCGGTCCGCATCGTGTACCCGGACGGCGCGGAGACCACCATCGAGTACGACCCGCGCTGGCAGTTGCCGGTCCGCGTGACCCGGCCGAACGGCGGGGTCTGGCAGCACACCTACGACGATACCGGCCGCTTACTGTCCACTGTGGACCCGCTGGGCGCGGTGGTGACCAACGAGCTGGACGAACGCGGTCACCTGGCCGTCACCATCGACGCCGACGGTGGCCGGTGGAGCTACACCAGCGACGGCACCGGCCGCCCGCTGTCGATCACCTCACCGCTCGGCGAGACCACCTACTTCCGGCTCGACGGTTTCGGCCGGGCGATCGAGGCCACGGACCCGCGCGGCCGGGTGACCCGGTACGGCTGGACCGTCGAAGGCGCACCGGTCTGGCGGGTCGGGGCGAACGGCAACCGAGAGGAGCGGGTCTACGACGCCGAAGGCAACCTGGTGCGCAGCCGCTCCGCCAGCGGCGCTGTCAGCACCCGCGAGTACGGACCGTTCAGCATGCTCATCGCCCGCACCGGGCAGGACGGCATCCGGCACACCTTCGCCTACGACACCGAGCTGCGGCTCACCAGCGTGACCAATCCGGCGGGCCAGGTCTGGTCCTACCGCTACGACCCGGTGGGCCGGCTGATCGGGGAACAGGACTTCACCGGCCGGGTGGTCGACTACCAGGTGGACGCGATGGGCGGCCTCATCCGCCGGGCCGAAGCGGGCGGGGCGGTGGTCGAGCTGGCCAGGGACGTCCGCGGACGGGTGCTCCGGCAGTCCGTCGCCGGAAACCATACCGATTTCGAGTACGACGAGGGTGGCTGGCTGCGCCGGGTCGGTGCCGGAGTCACCGAGGTGACCTACGAACGGGACCTGCTCGGTCACCCGCTCGCCGAATCGATCAACGGCCGGACCGTGCGCAGCGAGTTCGACGCGGTCGGCCGCCGGACCCGGCGGGTGACCCCGTCCGGCATCGAGACCACGTGGCGCTACGACGAGCTGCGCCGGGAGACCGAACTGGTCGGCACGGCGGGCACGGTGGCCTTCGAATACCAGGCCGGTCAGGAAGTGCTCCGGCGGCTCGGCGCCAACGCCACGCTCACCCAGACCTACGACGAACTCGGCAGGCTCACCGGCCAGGCGCTGTTCTCCGCGGCGGCGTCGCCCGGTACGCAGGGCCAGGTGCGCGCGGTGCAGCAGCGCACCTTCCGCTACCGCGCGGACGGCCAGGTGACCGCGATCGACGACCGGCTGCGCGGCGACCGGGTCTACGAACTGACCCCCGGCGGCCGGGTCACCGGCGTGCAGGCGAGCACCTGGTCCGAGCGGTACGCCTACGACGCGCTCGGCAACGTGGTCGCCACCGATCCCGGCCCGGAACCGTCCGATGAGGACACCCCGGCGGTCGCCGGACCGCGCCAGGTGGACGGGATGCTGCTGCGCGCCGCGGGCCGCGTCTCCTACGACTACGACGCCGCCGGCCGGGTGGTCCGGCAGGTCAAGCGCACCTTGTCGGGACGACGGCTGGTGCGCGAGTACGAGTGGAACGATCTCCACCAGCTCGTCGCCGTGACCACACCGGAAGGGGCGCGCTGGCATTATGTCTACGACCCGTTCGGGCGACGGCTGGCCAAGCGGCGGCTCGACGCGGACGGCACGGTCGCCGAGGAGATCACCTTCGCCTGGGACGGCACGCTGCTCGCCGAGGAACAGCGCACGGTGGCGGGCACCACGACCGCTACCGCATGGGACTACCGCGCCGGCAGTGCCGAACCGGTCGCCCAGACTTCCCGCTCGTGGCTGGCCGACGCGCCGTCCGAAATCATCGACACGCGGTTCCACGCGATCATCGCCGACCTGATCGGCACTCCGACCGAACTGGTCGACGCCGCGGGTCAGGTGGCCTGGTACCAGACGACCGGTCTGTGGGGCAACCAGCTCGCGGTGTCCACTTCGGACGGAACGAGCTGCCCGCTGCGCTTCCCTGGGCAGTACCACGACGCGGAGACCGGCCTGCACTACAACGTGCACCGCTACTACGACCCGTACACCGCGCGCTACCTGTCGCCGGACCCGCTCGGGCTGTCCCCGTCGGCCAACCACTACACCTACGTCGCCAACCCGCTGGCCGTGGCCGATCCACTCGGCCTGGCCGGGTACCAGGACCCGGCGAACGGGCAGTTCGCCCGCGATCCGGCCCTGCCGCCCGCCGATCACGTGCACAACCGGCGCACCGAATACCCGCCCGGTTACCGGCAGCAGACGCACGACGAGATGGCCGCGAAGTGGACCGACGAGGGCCGGGCGCAGGGCGGCACGCCGCGCGACCCGGTGACCGGCGAGCGGATCCCGCACGATCAGCTGACCTGGCGGGACGCCAACCGGCGGGAGATTCCCTACTACGACTCGGAAGGCCGCACGAACCTGACCTACGAACACGTTCCGCCGGTGGCCAAGCACTGGATCGAAGAGGGCTACAACATGACCGACGCGGAACGGGCGAACTGGTACAACAGGACCGACGACATGGAGGCCATGGGCCGGTCGGAGAACTCGTCCGGCGGTGGCAAGATGACGGAGCGTTACGCCGACCAGGCGCCCGGTCCGAGGCACCCCTGTACGTTGAGTCACTGACCGGGCCGCGAAAGATGGAGGTAGAGCCGTGGACTTGACCGAGAACTATTCGGCGATGCCGAACGTGACCAGCCTCGGTGACCTGGCCGACGCGTGGCGCTGGTCGCACGCGCCGGGCTTCGACTCCAGCGCCGCGTTGTCCGCCGACGGCAAGCACGCTTTCGAGGCCTACGCGCTGGACTCTTTCGACGAAGGTCTCGCGATCGCGATCCTGTCCTTCGCCAGGGGCCACGGCGACGAGCTGATCGCCGCTCCGGAGCGCCCGCTGGTGCTGGCCGAGGGGTTCTCCCACGACGGCTACGCCTTCGACGCCGTGGTGGCCGTCAGCCCGGCGATCCACCGCCTCTACCCCGACGACCCCGAGCTGAACTCGGCTGTCCGGGCGCTGGTGCCGGCGTTCCGCTGCGAGTTCTCCGGAGACGAAGACGAAGCCGACGCGGAGTATCGCTACAGCCGCGCGGCGGGCGTGCCCGGCACCAAATGGGGCCGCGAACCCCGTCCGTTCCTGAAGATGCGATTCCGCGGGAACAACGGAAATCTGCCGGCGGAACGCGAATTCGACCGGCCCAAGCTCCTGATGTCCTGGATAACCAGAAACGAGGGCAACGCCGACCTTTTCGTCGAATTCGAGAACTACCGGCACGAGGTGTACACCGTGGAATGGACGGAGACCTGGACCATCACCGCGCCGGGTGCGGAGCCTCGCCAGACCACGTTCGATGACCTGCGCGAGACCATCAAGTCCGCGCTGTACGGTCCGAACCTCGACGCCGGCACCAGCGAGTTCCCCGGCTGAGTGTGAGCAACGAACGACCGACGTCGTGAAGACGGCGAACCAGGCGTTGGACGAACTGGACAAACACCCGCGATAGCCGCATCGCGGACGCACCGGTGCCGCTGGACACCTCCCGGACGGCGGCACATTGCCCTCAGCGCCACTGTGCGTTACCCGTCCGGTCAAAGATCGCCCGCGGTGAAACCATCCCGGGCGTGACGTTCGTTGAGCCGACGTGACTGAACTTCGCCGGCTCGGCTCGTCCGACCTTCTCGTCTCGTCCCTCTGCCTGGGCGGAAATGTCTTCGGCTGGACCGCCGACCAGGCCCAGTCCTTCGCGGTGCTGGACGGCTATTTCGCCGGGGGCGGCAACTTCGTCGACACCTCCGACTCGTACATGAACTACTTCCCTGAACAGGGCAACGAACCAGGCCAGTCCGAGACCATCATCGGCAACTGGCTCGCCGACCGCGGCAATCGCGACGACGTTGTCCTGGCGACCAAGGTGGGCGACCACCCGAACTACTTCGGCCTCGCGCCCGCCACCATCAAGGCCGCTGCCGAGGAGTCGCTGCGGCGGCTGCGCACCGACCACATCGACCTCTACTACACCCACTTCGACCACGACGAATCCATCCCGGTCGACGACATCATCGGCGCACTGGACGAACTTGTGCAGGCGGGCAAGGTGCGCGCCATCGGCGCTTCCAACATCAGCCCCGAACGGCTCGCCGCGTCACTGGCCTTCGCCGACCGCGCGGGCACCGCCCGCTACGTGGCGCTCCAGCCGCAGTACAACCTCGTCTCGCGCGACACCTACGAAGGCGCACGACGCGAGATCGTGCAGCGCGAGGGGCTGGCGTGCGTGCCGTACTTCGCGCTCGCCTCGGGTTTTCTCACCGGCAAGTACCGTCCGGGCCAGACCGTCGAGAACGTGCGCAACGTGCCCGGACTGGCAGGCGGCTACGCGGACACCGAACGCGGCGCGCGGGTGCTCGACGCCGTGGCCCAGGTCGCCACCGCCCGCGGGGTGGAGATGGCCACCGTGGCGCTGGCCTGGCTCGGGCAGCAGCCGACGGTGACCGCGCCGATCGCCTCCGCGCGCACTGTCGAGCAGTTGCCCGCTCTGCTCGCAGCCCAGGACCTGCACCTCTCGGACGCCGAGTTGGGCACGCTCACCTCGGCCTCCTCCTGACCGGTGCCCGCGGTCAGGAGGCACAGGTTCCAATCTGTTGCCCTTTCGGGTCGAGTTCCCCTGGCGACCGAGGTCGGCGGATGTCGCCTTATACCGGGAATGGCCCGGTCAGAAGCGACCGCGCGGTGGGTGGTGTGCCGGTGACCCGGTGTGCTGAGCTGGGAGAGTGAAGCAGGAGGGATTCACGGTGACGTTGTCGTGTCGCCGCTGATCGGGCTGTACACAATACCGACTGGGAAGTGAGCAGGATCTCGTGAGTAATCCGTTGGTCGCGCCGGTGAAGGACTCGACGACGGCGGTGTCCGGTATTCCGTTGCTGGAGGGCGCGACGGAGCTGAAGACGGCGATCGAGAGCAAGGACTGGGCCGGTGTGGCGATGGGCGCGGTGGGGACCGCCCTGGACGCCCTGACGATGGCGATGGACCCGATCGGCGCGGTCTTCGCCGCCGGGGTCGGCTGGTTGATCGAGCATGTCGGCCCGCTGAAGGAGGCGCTGAACGCGCTGACGGGCAACGCGGACGAGATCGCGGCGCAGTCGGAGACCTGGACCAACATCGCCAAGGAGCTGGAGAGCGTCTCCGCGGAGCTGGTGGATCTGGTCGAGAAGGATCTGCAGAGCTGGAAGGGTGACTCGGCCGACGCGTACCGCAAGCAGGCCGAGAACACCGCGACCCTGATCGCCAGCGCGCAGAAGGGTTCCGAGGGCGCGGCCAGCGGGGTGAAGACCGCGGGCGAGGTGGTGGCCGCGGTCCGCACGCTGGTCCGCGACATCATCGCCGAACTGGTCGGGCATCTGATCTCGTGGGCATTGCAGGTGGTGTTCACACTCGGGATCGGGATGACGTGGGTGGTGCCGCAGGTGGTGGCCGCGGTGGCGAAGACGGCGTCGAAGATCGCGAGCGTCACCACGAAGCTGGTGAAGGCACTCAAGGCGTTGGTGCCGTTGCTGAAGAAGGCCGGGACGCTCTTCGATGACGCCGGGAAGGCGTTGAAGGGCCTCAAGGGCGGCAAGCCCAAGGCCCCACCCAAACCGAAGGACATCAACTCCTCGAAGGGATCGCCGGGCAAGGACGGCAACTCGTCCGGGGACTCGACCACGACCTCCAGCGCTGGTCCGGGATCGACGAACACTGGCGGGACCGGTGGTGGGAACAGCGGCGGCGGTTCGCGGCCGCATGGCGAGACGGACCAGGGCGGCACACACGGGCCGGGCGGGGCGCCGCCACCGGGTCGTGGCCCTTCCGGCGGGAACAATTCGACCTCCGCTTCGGGTGCGGGGCCGGGTGTCCGGGGGAACAGCCGCGGTCCGCGGCAGGACGGGGTTCCCGACAAGAACAAGAACACCTGCGGTGACCCGATCGACGTGGCCGCCGGTGACGTGGTGCTCGCGCAGACCGACGTCGAACTGGCCGCGGCGCTGCCGCTGGTGCTGCGCCGCGTGCACCTGTCCTCCTACCGGGCGGGCTGGTCGTTCGGCCCGAACTGGGCGTCCACTGTGGACCAACGGCTGGAGGTCGACGGGGAAGGGGTGTCGTTCGCCGGCGATGACGGCACGCTCCTGTTCTACCCGCATCCGATGCCGCAATCCCTGCCGCTGGCAGGGCCGCGGCGGCCGCTGGCGTTGACCGGCGAGGGCTACACGGTCACCCTGCCGGAGCAGGGCCGGACGCTGCATTTCGGCGGCGGCACCGGGGTGCTGCCCTTGCGCGCCATCACCGATCGCAACGGGCACCGCGTCGAGTTCGTCCGCGACGACGCCGGAGTGCCGACCGAGATCCGCCACAGCGGGGGCTATCGCATCCGGGTCGAGTCGGCGGGCGGGATGATCCGCGCGCTGCACCTGTGTGGCGCTGACGACGGTGCCGACCTGCTGTTACTGCGGTACGGCTACGAGCACGGCCGGCTCGCCGAGGTCACCAACGCCTCCGGGACACCGCTGCGGTTCGGCTACGACGGCGCCGGCCGGATGACCGGCTGGACCGACCGCAACGGTGCCTGGTACCGCTACGGCTACGACTCCGAGGGGCGGGTGGTGCGAGCCGAAGGTTCCGGCGGATTCCTCAGCGGCACCATGGCGTACGAGGACAAGGTGCGGCGATGGACCAACTCGCTGGGACAGCAGACCGTCTACCACCTCAACGAACTGGGCCAGACCGTGCGTGAGGTCGACCCGGCAGGGCACGAGGTCCGTTCGGAATGGGACGCCTTCGACCGGCTGCTCTCCCGGACCGATCCGCTGGGCCGGACAGTGCGGTACGAGCACGACGAGTTCGGGAACGTGGTGGCGGTGACCCGGCCGGATGGCTCGCAGACCCGGTTGGAGCACAACGGTCTCGGGCTGCCGGTGACGATGATCGCGGCGGACGGGACGGTTTCACGGCAGGAATACGACGAGCGCGGCAATCTCACCCGCACGATCGACGCGGCGGGCCGCGCGAGCGGCTATGGCTACGACGAGCAGGGGAACCTCTCCACGATCACGGACCCTCTCGGCGGAGTGCGCACCATCCTGAGCAACGACGCCGGACTGCCGGTGTCGGTCACCGATCCCTCGGGCGCGGTCACCCGGTACGAGCGGGACGGATTCGGGCGGGTCTCCGCCGTGGTGGATCCGGCCGGAGCCACCACGCGGTTCGGCTGGACCGTGGACGGCCTGCCTGCCTGGGAGACTTCGCCGGACGGGACCACGCAACGGTGGATCTACGATGGCGAAGGCAACCTGCGTACCTATGTCGACGCCCTCGGCCAGATCCATCGCACCGAGGTCACCCATGCCGACCTGCCCTCCGCCGAGACTCGTCCCGACGGCACCCGCATGGAGTACGGCTACGACACCGAACTCCGGTTGACCAGCGTCACCAACCAGCAAGGCCTCGTGTGGCGCTACGAATACAACGTGGCGGGCGATCTGGTGCGGGAGACCGACTTCAACGGCCGGGTGCTGACATACCGGCACGACGCGGCCGGGCAGCTGGTCGAACGCGTCAACGGCGTGGGGGAGACCGCGCAGTTCCACTACGACGTCCTCGGGCGCGTCGTGGAACGCCGCAACGGCGCGGCGGTCACCACGTTCGCCTACGACGCGGCGGGCCGCGTGATCGAAGCGACGAACCCGGACGCGCGTGTCACCTTCACCCGGGACCTGGACGGACGGGTGCTCACCGAGACGGTCAACGGCCGCACCGTCGCCTCGGTCTACGATCCGCTCGGCAGGCTGGTCCGCCGCCGCACGCCGTCCGGAGCGGAGAGCGTGTGGGACTACGACGCGGGTCCCCGGCCGGTGTCGCTGCACACCGCCGGGCGCACGCTGCGCTTCGCCTACGACAGCGCGGGCAACGAAACCCGGCGGGAATGGGGCAGTCAGGCGGTACTCGCCCAGTCCTGGGACGGCGGCCACCGGCTGCGCTCGCAGTCACTCACCGATGCCACGGGAACCGAGACACAGCGACGTTCCTACCGGTACCGCGAGGACGGTTTCCTGACGGCCATGGACGATCGGCTCACCGGTCCGCGCCGGTTCGACCTCGATCGCGTGGGCCGGGTCGTGGCCGTCAGCGGCTCGGGCTGGAGCGAGCGATATGCCTACGACGCCGCGGGAAACGTCGCGCACGCGTCGTTGCCGACCTCTCCCGAGCCGACCGGCGAGGAATTCGGCGCACGGGAATACCGTGGCACACTGATCCGCCGGGCCGGCAACGTCCGCTATGAGCACGACGCCCAGGGCCGGGTGGTGCTGCGGCAACGGAAGCGGTTGTCCCGTCGCCCCGACACGTGGCGGTACTTCTGGAACTCCGACGACTGCCTTTCCGAGGTGCTCACCCCTGACGGCACCCGCTGGCGTTACCGTTACGACGCGCTCGGCCGCCGGATCGCCAAGCAGCGGCTCACTCCCGACGGTTCCGGGGTGCTGGAGCAGATCGAATTCGCCTGGGACGGGCTCGTGCTGGCCGAACAGGCGCACACGGTCGGCACCGGTCCGGGGGACGCCCGTGTCACGGTGTGGAACTGCGAACCGGACACCGGCCGCCCGCTGACCCAGACCGAGCGATCACCGCTGCGCCACGCGCCGCAGCAATGGATCGACGAACAGTTCTATTCGATCATCACCGATCTGGTGGGCACGCCGACCGAGCTGGTGGACGACCGAGGCGACGTGGCCTGGTTCCACCGCACGACGCTCTGGGGTGCCACGGCGTTGAGCCGGGGCGGCGCGGGAACCGGCACCCCGTTGCGTTTCCCCGGCCAGTACCACGACCCGGAAACCGGCTTCAACTACAACGTCCTGCGCCACTACGATCCCGATTCCGCCCGATACGGCAGCGCCGACCCGATCGGCCTGCGAGGGGGAGCCAACCCCCATCAGTACGTGCCCAACCCGCACACCTGGCTGGACCCGCTCGGGCTCACCCCGTGCCAGGAACAGCTCGCCGCCGATCTCGGCGACCGGGCCTCCTATTACCACCGCATGCTCAATCCGCGAACCGGCGAATACAACACGGTGTCCGTGATCAGGGTGCGCGACAGTCAGGGCAACGAATTCAATGTCGTCACGCAGAATGGCGGAGACGACTTCACCAAAGCGCAGCGAGGAGCCGCTCAGCCCGGTGATCTACTGGTTCGCGTACCCGGTGGAGTCGATCGGCACGCCGAGATGAACGGGATGGCCGTCATCCGGAATCAGGGATGGACGCCGATAGCCGGCGGCGCGAGCAGGCCCGTGTGTACGCCTTGTGGCACGACATTGTGGAACCAGCATGGTGCTCAGGTGGTCGGGCCTGAATACCTGGGCGAGGGGACCGGGCAGACCGGATTCATCTTCCCCCTTCCCGCGAATCCGACATGACGAACGAGAGGCCGATCGACCGCTCGGATGCCGACGGGATTCAGTCGATGGCGCGGGACGACCTCGTCGACCATCTGGTCGATGAGGTCGGCGCTCACTTCCCAGTCCGGCGAGAGAACTGGCGAACAAGCATCCCGGATCTATTGAGGGGTAAGTCAAATGTGGCGTGACTGGGCCTCTTGCGGCGAAGGACCCTTCGCTGGATCCGAGGTCGGAGGTGCCCTTTGTGGCGTGCTTCTGGGCCGGGCTGCGGGCGGCAGTCGTCCCTGAGTGTCCACAGAGGACGCTCTATGGCTTCCTGATGTCCGATTGATGGCTAGATGTGCAGTTTTGGCAGGGGTCGTGAGTGGTAAAGAGGGTTAGAACCCGCTTTGCCGCTCACGACCCCCTTCGCAAAACGTGCACATGGGCATCAATCAGACATTTTGTCACTGAGGGGGCGTCCTGGGGGGACGGTCAGAGGGCGGCCGATTTGGATCCGCGACACTGAAGCCTCCCTTCAGCGCATCGGACGCGGCGAAGGGAGCCCTCGATCCGGCACGGCCCGCTTGCGAACACGACACGTTTGCCCCTCTCGTCAATAAGTCGTAGCCCGCCCAGTCGTGCACCCAAGGGTCAAAGAGCTGGTCGAACGGCCCTGCGCATGGAACTTCCAGTGGTGGAATGAGCGGTCACGGCGCGGCGTAGGCGGGGGAGGCGGAATCATCATCAAGGCGACCCAAGCCAGGCACCGCGCCGCGCCTGAGCGCCCGCGTCAGGCGCACCGAACCGGACGGTTTTTCCCCAACCGATCGGACAGCCTGCCTTCCTCGTTCCCAATGCAGGACGATGGACGGGCGTTTCATCAGAATTTCATGGACAGCCGATAGCCTCACCCGAGGTCGAATCTCACGTCTTTTCGCAGGAATCACAGCTGATCCGGATGGAGCAGTTCGGCCGAATGCGTCACCGCTCTATTCCGTGCGCGACAGAAATCGCTGTTCTTCGCCGGACCCGGAAGCCGATTTCCTGATTCCAAAGGGGGTCGAGGGCATGTTTGCCTTCGCGTGGGCTCGTCCTGTTCGTCATCGCCACAAGGCGATGGTGGTCGCGTTGTTCCTGGCGTTGGTGGCGATGACGGTTCCGAGCGCGGGTCCGCCCGCCTCGGTGCGGGTCTCGGGTGAGAACGGGGCGTTGACGACTCCGGAGCATCCGGAGGGGACGGCCTTCGATCCGAATCAGATCAAGGACATCAAAGCGGCTGATCCGGGGGCCGGGGTGAACCTGATCGGGCCGCCGTCGGCGAACGCCATGGGTGATGCCCGCTTGTCGTATCCCCTGGAGGTGCCCAAGGGGAGAGCGGGCCTGGAGCCGAAGCTGGAGGTGAAGTACGGCTCCGGAGGTGCGAACGGCTGGCTGGGTGTCGGATGGGACGTCGCCCTGCCGTCCATCACGGTGGACACCCGCTGGGGCGTGCCGCGGTACGACGCCGGCCTGGAGACCGAGACCTACCTCCTGAACGGTGCGCAGCTCACCCCCGTCGCCCACCGGGGCGAGCTACAGAAGCGGACGGCGGAGAAGGTGTTCCACGCCCGGGTGGAAAGCCGGTTCGATCGGATCGTGCGCCATGGAGACAATCCGGCCGGTTACTGGTGGGAGGTCACCGACAAGGCGGGCACCCGCATGCTGTTCGGCGGGACAGCCGACACGACGCTGACCGACAAGGCAGGCCGCGTCGCCACCTGGGCGGTACGCGAGATCCGTGACACCCACGACAATGTCATGCGCTACCGCCACGCCAAGGTGAACGACGGTGGGACCGCCGAAGCGAAGGTGCCGGGCGGCAACCTGTATCCGCAACGGATCACCTACACAGGCCATGGCGACGCCGAAGGCAGATACTCGGTGACGTTCCTGCGCGACAGGGACCGTGGCGAGCCGCGCCGTGCGGACGTGCAGATCGACGCCCGCGGCGGCTTCAAGAAGGTGACCGCCGACCTGCTGCGACGGGTCGAGGTGAAGCTGGACGACCAACTGGTCCGCGCCTACGAGCTGAACTACCGGACCGGTGCGTTCGCCAAGACGCTGCTCGCGTCGATCTCGCAGTTCGGTGCGGACAACCGCCTTTTCACCACGCACTCCATGGACTACTTCGATGACGTCCGCGACAAGGACGGTAATTATCGCGGATTCGCCGAGGGCGCGAAATGGGCGGTCGCCGACGACGACCTCGGGGTGAACGTACGTGAAGGGGAGGCGTCCGCGTTGTCGGCGAGTACGTCGGTGAGCGCGGGCGGGCATCTGTACACGGGCTACAACCCGGTCGCGCCGATCAAATCGGGCTCGGCCGGGGTGAAGATCGGCGCCAACGCCGGTGTCTCCGACGGGCTGCTCGCGCTGGCCGACGTCAACGGCGACAACCTGCCGGACAAGGTGTTCCGCAAGGGCGGCGAGGTCTGGTACCGGCCGAATCTGGCCACACCGGGCGGGCAACCACGCTTCGGCGACACCGCGCTCAAGCTGCCGGGGCTCCCCGCCATCTCCTCGGAGTCGACGTTGTCCGGCACGATCGGCGTGGAGGCCTTCGCCGGGGCCGCGGCGCAGCTGGATCTGGTCTCCACGATCACCACATCGGATCGCTACTTCTCCGATGTCAACGGCGACGGGATCACCGACCTGGTCAACAACGGCGGTGTGTTGTTCGGCTATCTGGACGCGAAAGGTCAGCCCGCCTACAGCGAGGACAGCAAGCGGACCTCGGTCCCGGTGTCCGGGGGAGTGGCGTCGGGGGAGTTCGTCGGCGACCAGCGGGCGGCGTTCGACCGGGCGGTGGACACCGCGCCGTTGCTGGACAGCGTGCGCCGGTGGGTCGCGCCGTTCGACGGGACAGTGCGCATCGACGGGCGGGTGCGGTTGGAGAAGGACATGTCGCCGCAGCGCGCCGCGTATCAGAAGGCCGACGGGGTGCGCGTGACGATCCAGCACAAAGGCACCGAGTTGTGGGCCCAGCGGATCGGCCCGGACGATTACCTGGAGTTCGCGCCGACAGGTGTCAGCGCGATCGCGGTGCGCAAGGGAGAGGCGATCTACTTCCGCACCCAGTCCATTTTGGACGGGATGTACGACACCGTGGCATGGGATCCGACGATCACCTATGCCGGCAGCGCGAGTATCGATGTCAACGGGTTGAGCAACTCCGTGTTCTCCGCGTCCAAGGACTTCACCCTGTCCGGGCGGCAGTCCCAGGTCACCGCGCCGGTGACCGGAACCTTGAAGCTGACCGGTGACGTGGTCAAGGACAAGGTGACCTCCGACGACCTGAGAGTGGTGATCACCCGCAACGGCAAGGACGTAGTCAACAAGAAGTTGCCCGCCGCCTCGACCGGTACCACCCCGATCGACGTGAGCGTTCCGGTGACGGCGAAGGACAGTTTGTCGTGGCGTTTGCGGGCGGATTCCGCGATCGATCCGAGCGCGCTGAAGTGGGTGCCCCAGGCGCACTACACCCAGGCGGAAGGAGTGGAGACCGTTGTCGACGAGAACGGCAAGCCGACGATCGTGATCAACCCGCCGTACGACCTCGACATGTATCCGGTGTCGAATGGCTCTACACCACAGAAGGCCTGGACGGCGGGCCAGACCGGTCAACTGTTCGTGCAGCCTTTCATCAACCCGATCGTGATGGACAAGGACAATCACACGTTCGTGTTCACGATCAAGAAGCGCGGCGGGCAGCTGCTGGGCAAGCAGGTCATCGAGATCCCCGGCGGACTGACTCCCAAGCCGACGCCGCCGCGGATGACGGTGCAGGTCACTCAGGGCGATGAGCTGTTCTTCGACTTCGCCTCCCAAGAAGAGAAGGCGCCCACGCTGATCAGCGCGTCGGCGATGGTCGGTTTCAACCCGTTCTTCCTGCCGCAGGTGTCCGCCACGGTGTCCGCGTCCGCGAAGCCGGGCGCGTTCGCCCAGCCCTACCGCGGGTGGGGGGTGATCGGTTATCAGGCGCAAGGTGACCGGGCGACCAAGCCGATCGTGGAAAGCGATCTGGTGCTGGACGAGAGCTTCCGCGACTCGCTGCCCAAGGCGCCCAAAGAGGAGGACGTGCCCGGGTTCAAGGCGGATCCGAAGGTGACCATGCCCAGGCTCGCGGTGCTCGTGCCGATGCCCGCCGAGGGCAGATGGGCGGGCGCGGACGAGAACACCTGGGTCGGGCCCGGCACGACCGCCAGTTCCCGGTACGGCATGGACACCATCGACGTCGTCTCCGACGCCGATGTGGCCGGGGCGAAGGGTGTGCCGCGCCGGGGGATGACCGTGCAGGTCTCGACCACGCTCGGCGTCGGCCCGGTCGGCGGCAGCCTGGCGGGCGGCATCACTGCCGGTGGTGTCGACTTCCTCGACCTCAACGGGGACAGGTTCCCCGATGTCGTGGGAAGCAGCGGGATCCAGTATTCGGATATGACCGGTGGGCTCGGCGGGACGCGGGGGTCGCTGAACGGGACAGTGCGTGACACGAACTCGGTCGCGGTGTCGGTGTCCGCGGGGGCGGGCAGCCCCGCGCGGACGATGGGTACCGCTCGCGGTACCGACGCGCCCGAAGCGGACGCCGCTTCGACCACCGCCAGGGCGGGGTTGGAAATGCCCGCGCTGGGAATCGGCGGCAGCGTCGGCGGTGGTGAGTCGGCGACGGTGCGGGATCTGCTCGACATCAACGGTGACGGCCTGCCCGACAAGGTCCACGCCGACGGCAAGGTCGCGCTGAATCTGGGTTACTCGTTCGCTGACCCGGAGCCGTGGCCCGCGGGCGCGGTCAACACAGCCCAGACCGGGAACGTCGGAGTCAACCTCGGGGTCAACCTCGACAACTACGGCTTCGCGGGCGGCGTGTCGGCGACGCTGGGCGCGACGACGACCAAGGCCGGCCTGGCCGACGTCAACGGGGATGGCCTGGCCGACCGCGTGTTCGCCGGCGAGGCCGGGCAACCGATCTCCGTGGCGGTCAACACCGGTAGCGGTTTCGTGGCGCCCGTGCCGTTCCGCGGCGGGTTCAGCGAGGTCGCGGTCGACAAGAGCGCGAACCTCGCCGGCGGTGCCTACTTCACCTTCGGCTTCCCGATGCCCTTCGGTGGTTTCCTGGTGTTCAACCCCGGCGCCGACGCCTCCACCGGCATCGGCCGTAGCGAGATCGGCCTCCGTGACGTCAACGGCGACGGGCTGGCGGACCACGTCAAATCCACCCGCGACAACGAATTGCTCGTCGCGTCCAACCAGACCGGCCGCACCAACCTGCTCCGCTCGATGACGAGGCCGATGGGCGGGCGCGTCGACCTTGACTACACCCGCACCGGCAACACCCAGGCCATGCCCGAATCTCGCTGGGTCCTGTCCCGTACCACCGTGTCCGACGGCCATCGCGGCGACGGAGCCGACACCCAGCTCACCACCTATCGCTACGAAAACGGCGAGTACGACAGGCTCGAACGCGAATTCCGCGGCTTCGGCAAGGTCGTCACCGAGCAGCGCGACCCTGGTGCGGCCGACGCGCTCTATCGCTCGACCACCGACGAATACCGCACCGACGGCCCGTACACGGTCGGGCTGCTCGCCCGCACCCTGACCGCGGACGGCGCCGGACGGCCACTCGCCGAAACCGTCAACACCTACCAGCTCCGCGACGCCGACGGGGGAGCGGCGAAATCGGCCAGTGTGTTCCCGCAACTGACCAAAGTGGACAAGCACTTCTATGAAGGCGCCGCCGAACCCGGTAAGTCCACGCGGGTCGAGATGTCCTACGACGAGTACGGCAACCTGATCCGGTCGTTCGACGCGGCCGATGTCGGCGCCGCCGACGATGTGGAAACCACCTACGGCTACAGCGCGTCCGATCCGGCTTGCCGGGACCGCAACATCGTCGGTGTCGTCAACCTGGTCAAGCAGCGCGGTACGGTCGGCGACGCGGTGTCCCGGCACAGTGAATCCACAGTGGACTGCGGATCCGGGGCGATGCGGCAGATCCGCCAGTACCTCACCGACAGTGTTTCGGCCGACACCGACATGGAGTACTACCCGGACGGGAACCTGAAATCGGTCACCAATCCCGCCAACCGGTCCGGTCAGCGCTATCGGCTGGAGTACGGCTACGACACAGTCGTCGGCGTCCACATCGAGTCCATCGTGGACAGTTTCGGACTGCGATCGAGCACTACGCACAACCTCAAGTACGGTCAGCCGGAGCGCACCACCGACCAGAACGGCCAACTGGTACTGCGCGTCTACGACAGTGTCGGACGGCTCGACACCGTCACCGGGCCGTACGAGATCGGGTCCGGCAAGGCCACGATCGACTTCGACTACCACCCCGAAGCCGCCGTTCCCTACGCCACCACCCGGCACCTCGACCGCGACGCCGCAGGCGTGCGCGAGGACACCATCGACACCGTGACCTTCGCCGACGGCCTCAAGCGTCTCCTGCAGACGAAGAAGGACGCCACCGTCGCGGAGAAGCCCGGTGACGAGCCGGAACAGGTCATGACCGTGTCCGGGCGCGTCAAGTTCGACTTCGCCGGGCGGGTGGTGGAGCAGTACCACCCGGTCACCGAACCCAAGACCGGCGACAACAGCACCTTCAACGCCGCCTTCGACACGGTGGCGCCGACGCGCGTATCGTTCGACGCGCTCGACCGGCCGGTCAAGACGGTCGAGCCGGACGAGGTCACCAGCACCACGACCTACGGATTCGGCCCCGACAGGGCCGGAACGACCCGGTTCGAGACGACCGTCACCGACGGCAACGGCAAACAGAAGCGCACCTACCAGGACGTCCGCGAACTGACGACCGCGGTGAAGGAGTTCAATCCGGCGGGTGGGCAGCCGGTCATCTGGACCGGTTACGGCCACGATCCGCTCGGCCGGCTCACCGCCGTGGTGGACGACAAGAACAACACCACCCGGTCCGAGTACGACACCCTCGGCCGCCGCACCGTCCTGGACAGCCCGGACGCCGGTCGCACCGAGACCCGCTACGACCTGGCGGGGAACACGACGGCGAAGGTCACCGCGAGCATGACTGCGGCGGCCAAGCAGGTCGAGTACGACTACGACCAGAATCGCCTCAAGGCGGTCCGATATCCGACCTTCCCGGCCAACAACGTCACCTACACCTACGGCGGACCGGGCGCCCCCGACAACGCCGCGGGTCGGGTCACCGAAATCCGCGACGCCGCGGGTACCGTCACGCGCGGTTTCGGCCCGCTCGGGGAGACCGTCCGCGAGACCCGCACCATCAAGATCGCCGGGCAGGCGGACCGCGCTTACACCAGCCAGTGGCGCTTCGACGCGTTCAACCGTGTCCTGCAAATGACCTATCCGGACACCGAGGTCCTCACTTACACCTACGACAGCGGCGGTCAAGTCGTTCGCGCCACCGGCACCAAGAACGGCACCGGCTACACGTATCTCAACCGGCTCGACTACGACAAGTTCGGCCAGAAGGTCGTGCAGGAGGCCGGTAACGGGGTACGCACGACCTACACCTACGACCAGGCCGACCGCAGGCTCGCCACCCTGAAGTCGAAAGCGCCGGGCGGCACCGAATTCCAGAATCTCGGCTACACCTACGACAAGGTCGGCAACATCACGAAGCTGGCCAACGAGGTGCCGGGGAACGGAACGATCGGCGGGCCCAGCAGCCAGACCTACGGCTATGACGACCTCTACCGGCTGACCAGCGCCAATGGCCAGTACACCACCAAGAACAACCAACAGGACAAGTACTCTTTGGCACTGGGGTATGACTCCGTCCACAACACCACCACCAAGACCCAGCACCACGAGATAACCGGATCCCTCGCTCCGGCGGGGGTGGAGAAGGCATCGCTGAACCAGGGCGCGACGTCGCCGGTCGGGGGCGGCGGGGGAAGCCCTGCGTCGGGCCCGACGTGGTCCGGTCCGATCGAGCCGGTCGAGGATCCGGCCAACCCGGCCGAGGTCCAGGACAAGACCAGCTACGACTACCGGTACGACTACGGGAGCGGGAAACCGCACGCGCCGAGCAAGGTCGGCCCGATCACCCAGGCCTACGACGCGAACGGCAATCTCACCGACACGGTGAACACCGCGGCGGGCGGCAAACGACGTCAGTACGTGTGGGACGAGGAAAACCGCCTCGCCTGCAACTCCGACGACGCCACCACGGCGGTTCCTCAGACGCCGGCGGGCTGCGCCGGTGCGGCCGTCACCTACACCTACGACGCGGCCGGTGAACGCGTCGTCAAGAACGGTGACGGTCAATCCCTCTATCCCAACCGTGGCTACAGCGAACGGAACGGGACCGGCTACAAGCACATCTTCATCGGCGACAATCGCCTCGCCACGAAGACCGTCGCGGCCGAGGGTGTCGAGAACGCCCAGTCCTTCTTCCACGCCGACCATCTCGGCTCGTCCGGCTACGTCACCGACAACCTGGGCACCGTCACCGAACATCTCGAGTACATGCCGTTCGGGGAAACCTGGGTGGAGGAACAAGCCGGGCGCGGTGGGACTCCGTACAAGTTCACCGGCAAGGAACTGGACGACGAGACCGGCCTCTACTATCACGGCGCCCGCTACTACAACCCCAGAACACAACTCTGGGCAGGCACCGATCCCGCCCTCGCCGAATTCATGGCCGGATCGAAGACCGCGGGAGGTATCACCGATTCACGGAACCTCGCCGTCTACAGCTACACCCACAACAACCCCGTGATCTTGACCGACCCCGATGGCAGGGAACCTCAACCGGCGATTCCGTCGCCGCCGCCACCGCCGATGGCCGAGAATCACGAGAAAGCCAACAAGGACGGATCGGGGCCGAAGAACTACGACACGTGGAAGCCCAGCCTGGTGGAGAAATCGACGCTGCAGACGCTCAGGGCACAAGCGTTGCTGGGCGCGGGGGCGGCCAGTGATGCGGGGATGGTGATCGCGGCGGACATGCTGGTGCACTTCCTCAGCAATTCCGGGAGTCAGTACACCGTCAATGTCGACAACATGCTGAAGCAGATCGACGGGTTCCAAAGCAAAGTCGAGGGTATCGCCCTCAGGGCGGCGATGGAGGTATGGAGTGGCTTCCCGTCCGGTCACCGAGAGTCCTTTGCCTTCGAAACCGGCTACACGAACAATCATCGGGCGGAGTACAAGTCCAACCCGGACTGGTATGCCGCGCTCGGTACGTTCGACTTCCAGATCAGCGGTGTCGTCACGCCGACCGCCGACGGTGGCTACGACATCACCTATCAGGTGAGCATCTACGACTACTACAACTGGGAATCGACCGGCTGGCGCCCGTGGCGGCAAGCATCCGATCTGAATGATCTGCATCGCGCCGGGTGGGCGCAGAACTTCGATGTCATCGGAAGGTCCAGCCCGCGAACCTTCCATGTCCCGCCCTCGTGATTCCTGACCAGGTTGCCGTGAAGGAAGTCCTTTGGGTGACGGTCATGTCGATGTCTTCGATCTCGCCGACCCGCCCTTCGGCTTGTGCGCCGGTCCGGCGGTCGAGCCGCTCTGCCTGCCGTCTCAGTACTGTGACGTCGTATGACCGAGATCGAGATCACTGGAGACCTGGTCCGCGACCTGCTGCGGGAGCAACATCCAGACCTTGCGGGGCTGGCCATCCGTGAGGTGGCGGGCGGCTGGGGCAACCAGATGTGGCGTCTCGGGAACGAGTTGGCAGTGCGCATGCAGCGCATGGATTCCACACCGGAGCTCCAGTTCAAGGAGCGGCGGTGGCTACCCGTGTTGGCCCCGCGCTTGCCGCTGCCGGTGCCGACCCCGGTGCGGTTCGGCGAACCGTCCGAGCGCTTCCCCAAGCACTGGACCGTGATGACGTGGGTTCCTGGTGAGCCGGGGGACCACGGCTCGATCAACCGCGGCGCCCACGCGGCCGACACGCTGGCGGGTTTCCTCCGGGCGCTCCATGTGGCGGCGCCCGCCGAGGCGCCGATCGCTAAAGACCGCGGTGCCCATCCAAAGGACTGCACGGGCGGCTTCGAGAACTTCTTCCAGGCCGTTGCTCCTGACGACATCGCTGCCGACGTCCGGGCCGTCTGGGACGACGCCGTTGCCGCCCAGGTGTGGGAGGGCCCGCCGGTGTGGGTGCACGGCGACCTCCATCCCGCGAACGTCGTCGTCTCGGACGGAACGCTGTCGGGCATCGTCGACTTCGGTGACCTGTTCGCCGGTGATCCAGCGTGGGACCTCGCCGCCGCATGGGTGCTGCTCCCCGCGGGCACGGCCTCACAATTCTTTGACACGTACGCGCATGCGGACGAGGCGACGATGCGGCGGGCCCGCGGGTTGGCCGCGATGAAAAGCCTCTTTCTGATGCTCATGGGGCAGAACGGAGATCGGGGGCTTCCTGGCGGGAAGCCTCACTGGGGACCTGCGGGTCGGGCCGCACTCGATCGTGTTCTGAAGGGTGTTTGACGCACGCTTCGTTGAACCTGCTTGTTTAAGGGCCGCGCGGCAGTACTCCTCGGCTGGTTGGGTGCTCGGGGGCATTCCGGCTTCTCCTACCCGTCAGCGGCTCGTGTGAGGGCCGGAATTCCGAAGGTGCTAGTGGGTGTGCAACGTCCTGGCCGGTTTCCGCGACGTCCTCGACATGACCGACGACGCGCGGCCGGCAGCCGCGAGCGCCTCCTCAGCGCCGGGTCCGGCACCGTCTTCGGTGAAGCGGCTGCCGGAGCTGACCCGGGCCGCGATGTGGACCACCGCGATCGTGATCACCGTGCTGACCGCGGGCGTGGTGACTGTGCTGTGGTGGCCTGCCACCGCCGGTGCCGGACTCGTCGGCGCGGACCTGGTGAAGACCCGTCTCGACGCGCTGAAGATCGGGCTCAGCGTCGGTGTCGGCAGCGGCGGTGTGGTCGCCCTGTACCTGGCGTGGCGCCGCCAGCACTCCACCGAAGCCGACCTCGACAACCGCGAACGCGTCCTCGCCCAGCAATACGAAGTCCTCGCCCACCAACAGGCCGTCGCCGCCGCCACTCAGGCATACCAGGAACGCGTCGCCAACGAGGCCCACGTCGATGCCGCCGCCCGCCGGATCACCGAGTTGTACACGAAGGCCGTCGAACAACTCGGGTCCGACAAGGCCCCGGTCCGGCTCGGTGGCCTCTACGCCCTCGAACGTCTCGCCCAGGACAACGAAACCCAGCGTCAGACCATCGTCAACGTCCTCTGCGCCTACCTCCGCATGCCCTACGATCCTCCAGCCGAGCCAGACCATGACGATGACGCCGGTACCGAGAGAAGTGACAACTACCGCGAGCGTGTACAGGAACGCGAAGTGCGGCTCACCGCTCAACGCCTCCTCCACGATCACCTCGACCCCATCCGTGACACCGCTTACTGGGGTGCGCTCGATCTGGACCTCACCGGCGCCCAGCTCATCGACTTCGCCTTGACCGGCGCCCGGGTCGGAACCAGCACTTTCCGCAAAGCGATCTTCTCCGGCACTGCCCGGTTCGGCAGGACGACCTTCACCAGGGACGCCCGGTTCGACGAAGCGGCCTTCACCGGTGACGCCCGGTTCGACGAAGCGACCTTCACCGGAGCCGCCTGGTTCGGCGGGACGACCTTCACCGGCGATGCCCAGTTCGGCAGGGTTACCTTCACTGATGACGCTCTATTCGGTCAGGCCACCTTCATCGGTGACGTTCTGTTCAGCCAGGCGTCCTTTTCCTATGCCGCCTGGTTTGGCGAAGCGACCTTCATCGGTGACGCCTGGTTCAGCAAGGTGACCTTCATTGGTGACGCCCGGTTCGGCGAGGCGACCTTCACTGGTGACGCCTGGTTCGGCGAAGCGACCTTCACCGGCGATGCCCGGTTCGGCAGGGTGACCTTCAACGGTGACACCCGGTTCGGCGAGGTGACCTTCACCGGTGACGCCTGGTTCGACAAGGCGACCTTCTCCGGTATCCCCGAGTTCGGCGAGGCGACCTTCAACGGTGAATGCTCGTTCGACGACTCGACGGCCGATGACATGGCCTTTCGCCCCGCTGGCCTCTCCAGAACAGTCGATGACCCCACCAGCCAGGGCTGACTGACGCTGGTGAAGGTGTTTTCGGGAGGTCTTCCGACCCACTTCGGCTATCGCTGCGGAAGCGGTGGCTGCCGAAACGCGAGCGGCGATCGACTCCATTGGGCCGACAGGATCGTGTCCGCCAACGCCGCCGCCGATCCGCGTGCCGTTCCCCGGTGGCTCAGCACGAACGTCACCGATCCCGGATCGGGCAACCCGCTGACCGGGACCAGCCCGTCCGGGACCACGGACGCCGCGAACAGGCCGACGCCGAGTCCTGCTTCGAGCCCGGCCCGTAGGCCGTTGAGCCGTTCGCTGACGCAGCCGATCCGCCACTGGACACCGTTACGGCGCAACGCGTTCAGCGCGCGGGCCCGGGTGACGCTCGGCTCCGGGTAGAGGACCAGCGGCAGCGGCTCGCCCGGGATCAGGTCCAGTCCGGGCGAACTCACCCACACGAGCGGATCCCGTCGCACGCCCTGTCCGGAGTCGCGCTTGGCCAGCACCAGGTCGAGGTCTCCGTCAGCGAGCCGGGAGTGCAGCACCTCGCTCAGCTCGACCGACAGTTCGAGGTCGATCCCCGGATGCGCGCTGCGGAACCGGCCGAGGACGTCCGCGGCGTGGCCGAGCAGGAAGTCCTCGCACACCCCGAACCGGACCCGCCCGCGTGGGCCCGGCCGGGAGAAATATCGCAGTGCGCGGTCCTGCTGGTCGAGGATGCCACGGGCGAATCCGGTCATCGTCTCGCCGTCGCCGGTGAGCCGCACGCTGTGCGTGTCGCGCTCGAACAGCACGCTGCCGAGCGCCGTCTCGAGGCGGCGGACATGCTGGCTCACCGTCGACTGCCCGAGATCCAGCCGGCGGGCGGCTTCGGAGAACCCGCCCGCCTCGGCCACGGCGAGAAAAGTGCGCAGCAGGACCGGATCGATCACTACTCCGGAGTACCACTGTCAGTGCACGACCGTCTACCAGGTGTGTGCGCTGCCACTACCGGCGGCGGGTGATCACCACCGGCTTGAGGTCCTTGGGGATCGCGGCGAACGCGGACACCGGAACCCCGAACGAGGCGGCGAGAATCTCCCTCGGCAGCGAGTTCAGCGTCCCGACGATGCCGATGTCGTCGTTCGGCTCCCCGGTACTGGTGTTGAACATGACGAGCACGTCCAGGCCTTCGGTGGTGCTGGCATTCGCGAAATAGTGAAAGAACCCCTGCGGGGCGAAGACGAGTTCCCCTGTACTCGCGCTGAAAACTTGGTTGTGGTAGCTGCCGTCCTCGTGCGTGCCGAGAATGCTCCAGTCCGCTTTGCCGGAAATGATGTAGCTCAGCTCCCACGCGGAGGGGTGCCAGTGCGGTTCGCGGACCCCGCCGGGATCGAGGTGCACCAGATACACCGAGCCCTGCTGACCGGCCAGCACCGGGAAGTTCTTCTCGTGGGCTCCACGCAACGTCCCACCGTCATGGACGACCGGCGCGGATTTGGCGAGCGGGAAAACATACGGTGGCGTGGTCGTTTTGGCCGGTTCCTCCGAGCTCGCCCCCGCCGTCCCGGTCGCCCCGAGCGCAGTCGCGGCGGCGATTCCCGCACCCGCGCCGAGCGCACCCCGCCTGCTGATTTCCGACATTCTCTCCGCCTTTCCCAAAGAACGAGGAAGATTAGCTTCCTCATGATTCTTTCCAGAAATACGAAGACCGGAAAGTGTCTCGCGCGGATCACTGCTATCGCGAGTCGCGATGAGCGGCCGCGCTCCTGAATCTGTGGAACAACGACATTTCCGGCGCGCTCGGTCTGAGGCCGTCGAGGCCGCAGTGGCGGAGGCGACCGGCCGAGGGTGCGGCTCGGGAATGGTCCAGGCTGTCGCCGGTGTTGTCCGACATCGAGGTTCGCCGGGTTGGTTCGACGTGGACTGACAGTGACGAATCCGCCTGGTTTCGGCAGGGCCGGGTCTCGCGAGTCACCGCGAATGACGGAGCGTTTCTGCTCTGATCCCGTGCGGTCAGAGAAGACGGCCCGTGGAGGTTGGGATGGCAGCCGAGTGGGCCGAGTTCCTCGCCCACTTCGAGTTGCGGAAAGTCGCATTGGGAACCTGCGGCCGTGACTATGGATCCCCTTGTGCGCATGAAAACGCCTGTGTCAGGTGCCCACTCCTCCGGGTTGACCCAGCCCAATTGCCGCGGCTGGAGGAGAGCCACGCCAACCTCGTCGACCGTCTGGACGAGGCGAAAGAGCAGGGCTGGCTGGGCGAGGTCGCCGCGATCGAAACCACCATGGCCGCCGCAGCCCAGAAACTCGAGGCCATGCGCGCCCCCGAGCGACACGCCTGGGGACACCGCCCCCGAATCGGCGGCTATCGTGCAGTCGTGACAGGCTCTGGAGCGCGGCCGCTGCTGTTCCTTGACGTCGACGGGCCGCTCATCCCGTTCGGCGCTCCGTCAGGGCAGTACCCGATATATCCCTCCGACGACGACTCACCCGCCGCCAGCTCGAACCCACTCCTAGCCAGGGTCGATCCCGGGCATGGGCCCCGTCTGACCGCGTTGCCCTGCGATCTGGTCTGGTCCACAACATGGGGCGCCGAAGCGAACGAATGCCTATCGCCGCGACTGGGCCTTCCGCAGTTGCCGGTGGTCGACTGGCCGGAGCCTCCCGAGTATGAGCGGCAGGACGGGCGAGATGGACTGCACTGGAAGACCCGCGCGCTCGTCGACTGGGCCGCAGGACTGCCATTCGCCTGGGTCGACGACGAGATCACCGACGCCGATCGGAAGTGGGTGCGCACACACCATCGGGCACCTGCTCTACTGCAACGCGTCGACCCCCAGCATGGCCTCGTCGACGCCGACTACACCGCTCTTGCCGAGTGGCTGAAGAGGCTGAAATGCATAGCCGCCGACGTGGGTGTTCAGTACTGATGGCCAGGGCTGAGGGGCATACTGGTGAAGTGGATGGTTCGGACACGCCGAAGGCCGAGTGGGTCGCCAACCTTCCCAGCGGACCGCCGGAGAAGGAGGCCCTCGCACGCCTCGTCGACGCCGATGGCGGCCGGGACGATGCCGAGAACGCCTACTACGAGGCTTTCGCTGACCCGGACTTCGTTCGAGTCGAGACCACTCAGCGCCGCTTCCGCGGCCAGTACCTCCGACGACTGCGACGCCTGGCAGCGCGGCATGACCACTGGCACCTCACTGATTGATCGACACGCCCGGCAGTAACGCATCGCGAAGATTCCTTCGTGGCAGAGGGTCACAGTGACGGTTCGGATACCGCCAAACCCACTTCAAGATCATTTCGGTTAAGCACGCGTGCTCGTGCTGGCACCCGTTCCTGGAAATGCTGCTGGAACTCAGGCCATTCCGCATCGGTCGGTTCGCGGTACTCCTCGGCCGGCCGGATCGCGCGACGCTGGGCGAGGAACGCCCGGTAGGTGCGGACCAGATCGCCCTGCAGGCTGGATCGCCGGCGACACCAAGATCGCCTCCCGCCGGTTCGTGAACGCCCTGGCCTCGATCGGGGCCACCGGCTACCGCACCTTCCCTGTCGACGTCGTCGACCACGACGGCTCGCGGCTGGGCGATTTCGTCGGATTCGCGATCGAAGACGACGACCCCGCCAAAGATCTGCGCTTCGCCAACGGCGTGCAGTTCTGGACTTCGCCGCCACCGGCCGGGTCGTCGAGGCCCTCACCCACGCCGGCGTCACCGGACTGTCCATCACACCGGCGTAAGGATCGCGCCCCCTAGTAGCCTGGTTGGCCTCCAGTTGCGGTCTGCTATGACCAGTTGCCTCAAGTTCAGTAACGGGAGCCCGGATTTCCGCTGCTTCACAGTTCCGGCTCCGGTGTTCGGGAAAGGCGACTCAACGACGCTGATGGTCTCGCTGAATCGCCATTCCGTCGAGGTAGCACCGTGCCGTCCCGTGGCATCGCGGGGTGGTTCCAGCTGAGCCGTGGCCATCTACCGCATCCGCCGGCAGATGGCCACGGTGCTTCTGATGGTCAGATGCAACCGGGAGTGCTGTATGCCGGGTCCGCGGTAACCCATACGGTCGCGCCGCTCTCGGTCGTGGTCCGGTAGCGGTTGGATCCTTCGATGGCAGTCCACACGAAGCAGCGAGGCCACGACCAGGTACCCGCCCAGGAACCGCCTGAAGGCGCGTTCCACAGCGTCATCGAGGTCGCGGTTACCTGGCGCGTACCACCCAATACCTGATTGACGTCAGCGGAGCCGCCCGGCACGGCCTGAGCCGGAACGGTCCCTGTCGCCGCAAGCACCAATGTCGCCACAGCCACCGCGATCTTTCTGCCGAGACCTACCCTCACGTCACCCTCCTAGGCGCTGGATACGTTGTGGCAGCGGCAACTGCAGCTTTTCCGCTGCCGGCGGAGTACCCAACTTACGGAGCAAAACTTCTGACGTGTTCCACTGAACGTGTGCCGTCAAAGGCCGTCGCGTTACACCCGAACGTGTCTGCATTCCGGCAGCACTCACCGCTATCGTCCCCAACCTGGCTGCGCGACTGAGGTCGCGCAGCACAAGGCACGATCAAGCTGGCGCTGCGTGACAGCGTATTCCTCGAAAATTCGCAGCTGCGCGACCGGTGACGCACGATCGACGGCCACATCGACCTCGGTTGGGTCGGCGCCCGTACCGTCGCCGACCCCTCGGCACAGCGGCGCCGTCGTGAAGCCTGGCGACGACTCCGAACCGACGATCTCCTTCCGCCGGGAAGAGGTTGAGCGACTTCCACTTCACCGCGCCCGGAGAACTTCCCATTGTGGTCTGGACCACATTCGAGAGCGAGTCCGTATCTACCAATGGAGGTTCGAGTAGGCAACCGACGAAGGTCGGGTCAGTCACGGAGCAGATTCCGTTACAGGCAAACGGGTGAATTCGCGTTCTTCCGTATCACCCTGATGTCATCGATGATCGAAAGTGGCCGTTATAAGGCCGTTTTCGGGGGTTGCACAATACGCTGCACGTGCGCATGACCGTGCTGCTCACATGATGAGAATCCGGATTGGCAAGATCATTTTCTCGTTTCCGCAGTTGGTGGCGTTGCGGACGGGGAAGAAGTGATCTTCGGGCGCCCGTTTCCGCTTTTCCGCGTTTGAATCGACGGTCCGCAGGGAACCAGGAGGCGCCGTCATGGCGTCGCCTACGTCGAAAAACGGCCTGAACTGGAAAAAGTCGAAGAAGGGAGGGAGTCCGCGATTGTTTCGTCGGGCGCCGAGTCCGGCGGCTGGAACTTCCCTCTTCGTTTGTTCTTAACGCATCCGCCATCCCGTGGATGTGTTACTTCGAGCTTGCCTTCTTTGTGTTCGGTGCTCGATGTGGTTCCAGGATGTGCGTCGGGTTGACACTGGTTCAATTAAATGAAAGCCAGATATTGCCACCCTGTGTAGTGTCGAGAGCTTTTCGGCCGAGCAGCCTTTCCCACCATTGGCGGTACAGACGATCTCCCTCCCCGGGCAGCGTGTTGTTCCGGCCCGATGTGGACACACCGTTCCACGGGTGGGGGAACAAGGAACGTGACGCGGTACGGAACGCGGCTCTCAACTCGGATTTTCTGTTGACAGGGGAGGAATCGGTCATGCGGCCTGCGCCAGAACAGTACGGCCACACTGGACGGAAACAGGTGCCGACGCGGCGGTTCCAAGAAGTACTGACCGGCTTGGCGAGCAGGCACGGCGTTCCGGGAGCACAGCTCGCGGTGCTCGAAGCCGGCCTGACGACAGTGGTCCAGACCGGTGTGGAACATCAGGACAGACGGAGACCGATGAGCCCGTCGTCCGCCGTACCGATCGGATCGGTCACGAAACTGGCCACCGCCACGGTCGTGATGGCGCTGATCGCGGACGACGACCTCGAACTGGACCAGCCGGTCGGCGAGATACTGGGCGACCCCGGTCTCGCCGAGGGAATGACGCCACGGCATCTGCTGAGCCACACCAGCGGCCTGCCCTCCGATCCTGCCGACGTCACCGGCGCGTGCCTGCGTGAAATCCGCGCGGCGGTTCCCGTCTCCCCGCCCGGGACAGCGTTCTCGTACTCGAATCTCGGCTATGCCCTGGTGGGATCGGTGATCGAAGCGGTCACCGGGATGACCTGGCGTGAAGCCGTCGAGGCGATACTCCTGCGACCACTGAAGATCGAGCCCGCCTACGCCGGAAGCCCGAGAACCGTCACCGGACACGGCCGTGCCACCGGACCGACCGGTGCGCGCCCCGTCGAGCAGGCCTTGCCGCCGATGCTCGAACCCGCGGGCGCGCTGGCGCTGAGCGCCGCGGACCTCATCGAACTGGGCCGGGTCCACCTGGGAAAGCCGGGATTGCTCGACGTCGTGACCGCGGCGGACATGCACCGGCGGGTGCCCGACGCCGAGCCGTTCGGTCTGGCCGACGGCTGGGGTTTGGGGATCGCGCACTACGAGGAAGACGGCGAAGTCTGGCTCGGCCACGACGGCACCGCCGACGGCACCTCCTGCCAGCTGCGGATCGATCAGGGGGGCGCCTGCGTCGTCGCGTTCACGGCGAACGGCGCCGCAGGCACGGACATGTGGCACGACCTCGTCGCCGAGCTCCGCGCGCTCGATATCGCGATCCCGGAACGACGGCAGCCCGTACCGGCCCGGCCCGTCCCGTTCCCGGCCGGCGACTTCGGCACCTACCGCAACGGCGCTCTCGACTACACGATCCGTCCCGGCGGACATGCCGGAGCCGACCTGGTCGTCGACGGCGAGATATTCCCCGAGTTCACCCTCCACGACGACGCCTCGTTCACGGTGCGCGACCCCGTCACCGGGCGCCCGACGCCGTGCGGCCGCCTGCGCGGAACACCCGGCGCGGCCACCGCGATCGAAATCGGCGGCCGCCTCGCGCGGCGTCACTGAGCCGTTTCTCCCTCCCCGTCCCCCTGCCCATCTCGGTGGGTTTGCTTGCTGTGCCCGGAAGGTACCGAAAAGATGACCGTGTTCGACACGACGGCCGCCCCGCAAACGGAAAGAGCCGCCGCTCTGCCGGAACTGTTCGCCGCGTGGGTGCGTTCCGCCCCGGACGCGGTCGCCGTGGACGGTCACGGTGGACAGCTGACCTACGCCGAACTGGCCGACCGGGCCGCACGCTTCGCCGCCCGGCTGACGCGGCTCGGAGTGCGTGCCGAGGACAGGGTCGGATTGCAGCTCGAAAGATCCGCCGAACTCGTCGTCGCCGAACTGGCGATCGTGATGGCGGGCGGGGTCTACGTGCCGCTCGACCGGCGTGCTCCCGACGAGCGCTCACGGCTGGTCCTGACTTCGGCGAAGGTATCGGTGCTGGTCACCGACGAGCCGGAGCGGGCGGCGCGGATCCACAGTGGACATGTCGTCGTCGCGGGAGGATCGCTTCCCGCGCCGGAAGCGGCGCCGCCGCGAGTGGACGCGGATCAGCTGGCGTATCTCATGCACACGTCGGGCTCGACAGGGGCCCCGAAGGGAGTCGCGGTCCGGCATCGGGATGTCGCGGCGCTGGCGGCCGACAGCCGGTTCGCGGGCGGCGCGCACCGCCGCGTCCTGCTGCATTCGCCCGCCGCCTTCGACGCGTCCACCTACGAGCTGTGGGTTCCGCTGCTCGGCGGCGGGACGGTGGTGATCGCGCCTCCGGGAGACCACGACGTGGAGGTGCTGCGCGAGATCGTCGGCCGGTACGCGATCACGTCGCTCTGGCTGACCGCCGGGCTTTTCCGTGTCGTGGCACAGGAGGCGCCGGACTGTTTCCTCGGCCTGGAAGAAGTCTGGACGGGCGGGGACGTGGTCCCGGCGGCGGCTGTCCGTCGGGTGCTGGACGCCTGCCCCGGCCTCACCGTGACCGACGGCTACGGCCCCACCGAAACCACCACCTTCGCCACGTCACGGCCCATGTCGTCAAAGGACGGTGTGCCGGACTCCGTGCCGATCGGCCGTCCACTCGACGGCGTCCGCGCCCACGTCCTCGACGACGCGTTGAACGCCGTCCCGGCAGGGCAGGCGGGGGAGCTGCACCTGGCCGGATCCGGTCTGGCCCGCGGTTACTGGGGCAGACCCGGCGCGACCGCGGATCGCTTCGTGGCCGATCCCGGCGTACCCGGCGGTCGTATGTACCGGACCGGCGATCTGGTGCGGTACAACGACGACGGCGAACTGGAATTCCTCGGCCGGGCCGACGACCAGGTCAAGGTCCGCGGTTTCCGGGTCGAGCCCGGCGAGATCGAATCGGTGCTCGCCGCCGCGCCGGGAGTGGGCGAGGTCGTGGTCGTCGCCCGCGAGCAACGACCGGGCGTCAAGCGGTTGGTCGCCTACGTCGTGGCCCAGCCGGGAGAAGCGCTCGGCGACCTCGCGGAGTCCGCGGCGGCGGTGCTGCCCGACTACATGGTGCCGTCGGCGTTCGTCGTCCTCGACGCGCTTCCCCTCAGCGCCAACGGGAAGGTCGATCGCCGCGCACTGCCCGCACCGCCGGAAGAGAGCCGGACGGATACCGGGCCGCGCTCGGACACCGAACGCGCCGTCGCCGAGGTCCTGGCCGGCGTGCTCGGAACGGACGGTGTCGCCGTCGATGACGACTTCTTCGCCCTGGGCGGTGACTCGATCCTCGCGGTGCAGGCGTTGTCCCGGTTGCGCCGGACCTTCGGCGTGACCTTGTCCGCTCGCGCGGTGTTCGACGCGCCCACCGTGACCGGACTGTCCCGGCTGGTCGACGAGGCACAGCCGGCCGCGAACGACACGATCCCGACCGCACCGCCATCCCGGATGTCGCCGCTTTCGCCCGCCCAGCGGCGCCTGTGGTTCCTCGACGAGCTGACCGGGGACAGCGCGGAATACAACACCGCTGTCGGTCTCCGGCTTTCCGGGCCGCTGGATCTCGACGCCCTGCGCGGTGCGCTGGTCGCGCTCTGTGCCCGTCACGAGTCCCTGCGCACCACCTTCGACGAGGGTTTCCAGCGCATCGCCGACACGGCCGGGATACCCCTGCGCGTCGAGGAAACCGCCGCGGACGACGCCACGCTGGCGGCGGACCTGAGCGTCCCGTTCGACCTGCGCGCCGGCCCGCTGACCCGGGCCACGCTCTACCGTCAGGCGCCGGACGAACACCTTCTCGTCCTGTGTCAGCACCACATCGTCACCGACGGCCGGTCGATCGGAATCCTGACCGGTGAGTTGCTGGACTTCTACGCCGGTGTGGCCCCGCCGCCGCTGGAGTCGGGCTACCGCGATTACACGCACTGGCGCCGTCAGTCCGACGACGACGCCCAGCTCGGCTACTGGCGTGAAGCGCTCGACGGGCTTGAACCGCTCGCTTTCCCGACCGATCGCCCGCGGCCGGCCGAGCGCAGTACGGCAGGTGCGGTGCACCGCCACGATCTGCCCGCGGATCTGGTCCGAGGTCTCACCGCCGCGGGACGGCCGCACGGGGCGACCTTGTTCATGACCCTGACCGCGGCCGTGCAGCTGCTCCTGTCGGCCTACGGGGATCAGCGCGACATCGCGGTGGGCACCGCTGTCGCCGGACGCGACCGGCCCGAATGGGAGTCGCTGACCGGGTTCTTCGTCAACACCCTCGTCCTGCGCTCGCGGGTCGACCGTGCCCGGCCGTTCCCGGAGTTCCTGGCCGGCTTCCGGGAAACGGTGCTGGAGGCGTTCGCGCACGCCGACGTCCCCTTCGACCGCGTCGTCGAAGAGACGCAGCCGGAACGCGATCCGTCGCGGACACCGCTGATACAGGCGGTCGTCGTCCTGCAGAGCCCGCTCGTCCGCCCACGTGAGGTCGCCGGCCTGCGAGTCTCGGAACACGACCTGCCCCGGCCGTCGGCCCGGTTCGACCTGGTCGTCGAGTTCTGGCCGACGGAAGACGGCTTGCGGGTCACCATCGAGTACGCCACCGCGCTCTTCGACAGCGCGACGATCGAGCGGCTGACCGCGAGCCTGGAAGTCCTCCTCACCGGGATCGCCGCCGATCCCGACCGCCTGGTGGGCGATCTTCCGCTGCTCGCCGAGGCGGACCGCGGACTCCTGCCGTCGCCGGACCCCGCTCCGTCGATGACCATCACGCGCCTGTTCGACCAGCACGCCGAACAGCACCCGCACGACCCCGCGGTGCTCTTCGGCGAGGACCGCCTCGACTACGGCGAGTTGCGTGCCGAAGCCGACCGGCTGGCGGGACGGCTCATCGAGCTCGGCGTGCGCCCCGAAGACCGGGTCGGCGTGCTGATGGACCGGTCGCCCGATCTGGTGGTGGCGCTGCTGGGGATCCTCAAGGCGGGTGCCGCCTACCTGCCACTGGATCTGCGTGCCCCGGCCGAGCGTTTGCGCCTGCTCCTCGACGGCGCCCCCGTTCTTCTTACCGACGAGACCTGGCACGAGACCGCCGTCACCGTCCACAACGGACAGATCTTGACGCTGCCGACGTCGGGGGAGGCGGCCACGGCTACGGTCGACCCCGGGAACCTGGCCTACGTCGAGTACACCTCGGGCTCCACCGGCGTCCCGAAGGGCGTGGCGGTCCGGCACACCGACGTGGTCGCACTGGCCACCGACCCCCGCTTCACCGGCGCCGCCCACCAACGCGTGCTGTTGCACTCGCCGCTCGCGTTCGACGCCTCCACCTACGAGCTGTGGGTCCCGCTCCTGAACGGCGGCACCGTGGTCGTCGCGCCACCGGGGGACGTCGACGCGCACGTCATCCGGGAGCTGACCGCACGGCACGGTGTCACCGCGCTCTGGCTCACCGCCGGTCTCTTCCGGCTCTTCGCCGGTGACGCGCCCGAGTGTTTCCGTGGCCTCCGGGAAGTCTGGACCGGCGGCGACGTCGTCCCACCCGAAGCCGTGCGCCGCGTGCTGGACACCTGCCCCGGCCTCGCGGTCGTCGACGGCTACGGGCCGACCGAAACCACCACGTTCGCGACCTCGTTCCGCATGACCTCGGCGGACACGGTCCCCTCGACGATCCCGATCGGTACCCCGCTGACCGGGATGCGCGTCTACGTGCTCGACGAAGGGCTGCGGCCGGTTCCGCGCGGCGCGCTCGGCGAGATCTGCGTGGCCGGTCCGGGGCTCGCCCGCGGTTACGCCGCCCGGCCGGGCGCGACGGCCGATCGTTTCGTCGCCTGTCCGTACGGCGCCCCTGGCGAGCGCATGTACCGCACCGGTGACCGGGGGCGGTGGCGCGCGGACGGGACTCTCGAGTTCGCGGGCCGTGCCGACGACCAGCTCAAGATCCGCGGCTTCCGGGTCGAACCGGCCGAGGTGGAACGTGCCCTGTCCGCCGAAGTCGAGGTGGCACAGGCCGTGGTGACCGCGCGCGCCACCAGAGGTCGCAAACAGCTGGTCGCGTACCTGGTGGCGGCCGAGGGGGCCACCGTGGACACCGAGGTGTTGCGTGGCGTCCTGAGCCGGACTCTGCCGGACTATCTCGTTCCGTCGGCGTTCGTCGTCCTCGACGCGCTTCCCCTCAACGCCAACGGGAAGGTCGACCGGCATGCGCTGCCGGAACCGGGCTTCGAGCCCGCCGCGAGCGGAGGCAGGGCGCCGCGGACCGAGCGTGAAGCGGTGCTCGCGGGTATCTGGGCGGACGTCCTGGGCCTCGACCGGGTCGGTGTCGAGGACAACTTCTTCGCCCTCGGCGGCGACTCGATCCTCAGCATCCAGGTCAGCGCGCGGGCCAGGAAGGTCGGGCTGGCGATCACCACGGCGGACCTGTTCCGGCACCAGACCATCGCCGCCCTCGCCCCGACCCTGACCGGCGTCTCCACGGCCCCGGACCGGGGACCCGTGTCCGGTGACGTCGTGCCGACCCCGATCCAGCGCTGGTTCTTCGACACGATCGCGGGACCAGACACCTTCGACCAGGCCATCACGGTCGAACTGGCCGAGGGCACCGACGAAGCCGCGCTCGCCGTCGCCATCGCCGCGGTGACCGAGCATCACGACGCGTTGCGCACGGCCTTCACCCGCGACGGCGGCCAGTGGCGGCTGCGCATCGCCGGAGCCGACGAGGGACATTCGTTGCTGCGCTGGTCACTGTCCGGTCCTCCGGCAGGGCGTGTGCTGCACCTGTCGGCGCACCACCTCGCCGTCGACGGCGTGTCCTGGAGGATCCTGCTCGACGACCTCGACCAGGCGTACCGGCAGGCCGATCTCGGGCCGAGGACGACGTCGTTCCGCGAGTGGGCGGCACGCCTCGCCGCGCATACGGAGTCCGGCGGTTTCGACGACGAGCTGGCCCACTGGCGCGCGATCCCCGACGTCACGCCGATCCCCGTCGACGGGATCGGTGCGAACACGGTGGGCCGGGCCCGCGCGGTGACGGCCCGGCTGACCGCCGAGGAGACACGGTCACTGCTGCGACAGGTCCCCGAGGTCTATCGGACGCAGGTCAACGACGTCCTGCTGACTGCGCTCGGCCGGACGTTGCGGGACTGGACCGGCCGGGTTCCGGTGATCGACCTGGAAGGCCACGGCCGGGAGGAACTGTTCGACGGCGTGGATCTGTCGCGCACGGTGGGCTGGTTCACCAGCCTGTTCCCGGTGGCGCTGGACGTCCCGGACGAGTGGGGCGAGGCGATCAAGGCCGTGAAGGAGCGGCTGCGCGCGGTCCCGCGACGCGGTATCGGCTACGGCGCGTTGCGGTATCTCTCCGGTACCGCGCCGGCGATCGATCCCCAGATCAGCTTCAACTACCTCGGACAGTTCGACCTGGCCGGTGAGCTCTACACCGGCTCGCACGGCGAACTGTCCTTGGCCGCCGACCCCGGCGGCGTCCGTCCTCATCTGCTCGACGTGGTCGGCCAGGTCACCGGCGACACGCTGGAATTCACCTGGCACTACGCGGAAGGCGTGCACGACGAAGCCACCGTGACCCGGTTGGCCGACGGCATGCTGGAGAACCTGCGCGGACTCCTCGGGCACTGCGCCGAACCCGGTGCGGGCGGCCGGACGCCGTCGGACTTCCCCCTCGCGGGTCTCGACCAGTCCACAGTGGACGAACTCGTCGGCGACGGCAGGGACGTCGAGGACGTGTATCCGCTGACGCCGATGCAGGCGGGCATGGTCTTCCACGGCTTGGCCCAGCCCGGCGACCGCAACTACTTCGAACAGGTCTCCTTCACCGTCGACGACGTTCCCGGGCCCAGGGCGCTCGGCGCGGCCTGGCAACGGGTGGTCGAGCGGACACCGGTCCTGCGCAGCTCGATCGTCTGGGAGGGGGTGCCACAGCCACTGCAGATCGCGCGGCGGTCCGTCGGGATCCCGGTGTTCTACCCGGACTGGTCCACCGGGGACGCCGAAGAGTCCTTGCGGCAGCGACTCGCCGAAGACCTCGCCGAAGGGCTCGACCTGACCAGTGCTCCGCTGATGCGACTGGTCATCGCGAAGGAGTCGGCGACCTCGGTCCGGGTCATCTGGACCTTCCACCACGTGCTGCTCGACGGCTGGAGCGTCTTCGGCGTCCTGTCCGACGTCCTCGCCGAACTGCGTGGCGAAGAGCCGCCGGTGCGGCGCCCGTTCCGCGACTACGCCGGCTGGCTCGCCGCGCAGGACGACGAAGCCGCCGAAACCCATTGGCGGGCCGAACTCGCCGGCGTGACGCCGACCCCATTGCCCGGTGATCGAGGTGCCCGCGCCCACACGGCCAGCTCGTCGGCCCGGGTCCCGGTGACCTTCGACGACGCCACGACCAGCCGGATCAACGCGTTCGCGCGACGGCACCACCTGACGCTCAACACGATCGTCCAGGGCGCCTGGGCGGTTCTCCTGGCGCGCTACAGCGGTGAGACCGAAGTGTGCTTCGGCGCGACGGTCTCGGGGCGCCCGGTCGAGTTGCCGGGAGCGGACGACATCGCCGGTCTGTTCATCAACACCCTGCCGGTGCGGGTCAGGCTGGACGCGGAGCGCGGCCTCGTCGACTGGTTACGGGAACTACAGGCGGCGCAGGCGGAATCGCGCCGCTTCGGCCACGTCGGCCTGCCGCGGTTGCAGTCCTGGAGCGACACCGGCGGCAGCCTGTTCGAGAGCATCATCGTCTTCGAGAACTACCCGGTGGCGGACGTCGCCGGGCTGCGGGACGTCCGCGCGGCCGAACGCACGAACTACCCTCTCGGCGTCGTCGCGTACCCGGGACGGCAGCTGTCCCTGATGCTGACCCACGACCCCGGGCTGATCGGCCCGGACCTGGCCCGGCAGCTCGCCGGACACCTCGAAACGCTGATCCGCGCCTTCACGGACACACCGCACGAGCCCGTGACACGGGTGCCGATGCTGTCGGAGCCGGAGATCCGGCACCTGCTCCGCGAGCGGAACGTCACCGCCCGGGAGGTGCGGGAGAGAGCGGTGCCCGAGCTGTTCGAGGCCCGCGCGCGCCGGGATCCCGACGCCGTCGCGCTGCTGTCCGACACGGAGACAGTCACCTACGGCGAACTCGACGTCCGGGCCAACCGGCTGGCGAACCGGCTGCGTGACCTCGGGATCCGCCCAGAAGACCGGGTCGCGCTCCTGATGGACCGTTCGCCCGCCCTGGTCGTCGCCGAACTCGCGATCCTGAAGACCGGCGGCGCCTATCTGCCCTTGGATCTGCGCGCACCCGCCGAGCGGCTGCGGCTGCTGCTGAGCGAAGCCGAGGCCGACGTCCTCGTCACCGATCAGGCTTGGCTGTCCACGGCGGAAGAGATCCACGAGGGTGTGATCGTCACCGACGCGGGCGACGCGCCGGACACACCGCCCGTCGTGAGGATCGACCCCGAGCAGCTCGCCTACGTCATCTACACCTCGGGATCGACCGGGAAACCCAAGGGCGTCGCCGCCCGGCATCGAGACGTTCTCGCGCTGGCCGCCGATCAGCGTTTCGCGACCCACGACCGCGTCCTGCTGCACTCGCCGCAGGCCTTCGACGCCTCGACATACGAGCTGTGGGTGCCGTTGCTGAACGGCGGCACAGTCGTGCTGGCCCCGCCGGGGGATCTCGACGTCCACACGCTCGGCCGGGTGATCACCGCCCACGCCGTCACCGGTGTCTTCATGACGACCGGTCTGTTCCGGCTGGTCGCGCAGGAAGCGCCGGAGATGTTCGCCGGTGTGCGCGAGGTCTGGACCGGCGGGGACGCCGTGCCCGCCGTCGCGCTGCGCCGCGTCCGGGCCGCGTGCCCGCATACCCTGGTCGCCGACGTCTACGGCCCCACCGAGACCACGACCTTCGCCACCGTCCACCCGCTGCCGGACGAGGTGCCCGACGTCGTGCCGATCGGGGCGCCACTGGACAACACCCGTGGTTACGTCCTCGACGAAGACCTCCGGCTCGCCCCGCCGGGGGCACCCGGTGAACTGCATCTCGCCGGGGCCGGGCTCGCGCGCGGATATCTCGGACGTCCCGGGCTGACCGCCGACCGGTTCGTCGCGGATCCGTTCGGCCCGCCGGGGGAGCGGATGTACCGCACCGGCGACGTCGTGCGCTGGAACGAGCAGGAGGCCCTCGAATTCGTCGGCCGGGTGGACGAACAGGTCAAGATCCGCGGCTTCCGCGTCGAACCGAGCGAGATCGAGGCCGCACTGGGCGAACACCCGGGCGTCGAGCAGGCCGCCGTGCTGGCCCGCGCGGACGGCGGGGTGAAACGGCTGGTCGCCTACGTCGTCGGCGAGACCGAAGGGCTGGGGGAGTTCCTGGGCCGGACCCTGCCGGACTACATGATCCCGGCCGCGTTCGTCCGGCTGGAGAAGTTCCCCGTCAACGTCAACGGAAAGCTCGACCGCGCCGCGTTGCCCACCCCCGATTTCGGGGCTGGTGACCACGTCGCGCCGCGCACCGACCGCGAACGCGTGCTCGCCGGGATCTGGGCCGAGGTACTGGGCGTCGAACGGGTCGGGGCGACCGACGACTTCTTCGAACTCGGTGGCGACTCGATCCTCAGCATCCAGGTGGTGTCGAGGGCCCGTCGCGCCGGGCTGGAACTGCTGCCCGGTGACCTGTTCACTCACCGGACCCCGGCGGCGCTCGCTGCCGCCGCGCGCGCCGCCACCGGGGCCGTCGAGCGCGGCCCGGTCGACGGCGAGGTGCCGCTCACGCCGATCCAGCGGTGGTTCTTCGCGACCCAGACCGCCGATCCGGACCACTTCCACCAATTCGTCCGACTGGGTCCGGAACGGATCGACACCGCCGCGGCACGCAAGGCCGTGGACGCGCTGCTGGAACACCACGACGCGCTGCGGATGCGGTTCACCGACGACGGCCGGAAGCAGGAGAACGGGCCTGTCGGCGCCGGGACACCGTTGGTCCGCCTCGACCTCTCCGAGCACGGTGTCACCCTCGCCGTGCACCACCTCGTGGTCGACGGCGTCTCGTGGCGGGTGCTCGCCGAGGACTTCGATCGCGGTTACGCCCAGGCGCTGCGGGGCGAGCCGATCGACCTCGGACCGCGCACCACGTCCTTCCGGGAATGGGCGATCAGGCTCGCCGAGCACACCGCCGACGGCGGGTTCGACGACGAACTGCCCTACTGGCGAGGGATTCCCCAGGACACCTCGATCCCCATCGACGGTGAAGGCGAGGCGACGGTCGCCTCGATGCGCGAGGTCACCGCGCGGCTTTCGGAGGCGGAGACCGAGGCACTGCTGAGGGAGGTGCCCGCGGCGTATCGCACGCAGGTCAACGACGTCCTGCTGACCGCGCTCGGCCGGGTGCTGAGGGACTGGACAGGCAGGGTCCCGGTCGTCGATCTGGAGGGCCACGGGCGCGAGGACCTGTTCGACGACGTCGATCTGTCCCGCACCGTGGGGTGGTTCACCAGTGTCTTCCCGGTCGCGCTGGACGTTCCCGAAGACTGGGGCACGGCGCTGAAATCGGTGAAAGAACAGCTCCGGGCGGTGCCCCGGCGCGGAATCGGCTACGGCGCTTTGCGGCACCTCGCCGGAACCGCGCCGGCGATCGACCCGGTGGTGAGCTTCAACTACCTCGGCCGCTTCACGTCGGGCAGGCTGGAATCCGACGAGAGCGAGCTTTCGGCGCGAGCGCATCTGCTCGACGTCGTCGGCCGTGTCGAGTCCGGCGAACTGGAATTGACTTGGTACTACACCGAAGGCGTCCATCGAGAGTCCACTGTGGATGGACTCGCCGAGGCGATGCTGACCGCGCTGCGAGAGATCATCGGGCACTGCGCCGCGCCGGGCGCCGGTGGACGGACCCCGTCCGACTTCCCGTTGACCGCCCTCGATCAATCCACAGTGGACTTCCTGGTCGGTGACGGCAGGGACGCCGAGGACGTCTACCCGCTGACGCCGATGCAGGCGGGCATGGTGTTCCATTCCCTTTCCCAGCAGGAAGAACGGCTCTACTTCCAGCAGGTCGGATTCGTCCTCGAAGGTGTCGGCGACGTCGATGCGCTGGCACACGCGTGGCAGCACGTCGTCGACCGCACGCCCGTGCTGCGCACACGGATCGCTTGGGAAGGCGTGCCGGAGCCGGTGCAGGTGGTGCGGCGCCGGGTCACCGTCCCGGTCACCCGGCTCGACTGGCGCGCCCACATGCCGGCGGCTCAGGAGCGGTTCTGGCAGGAAGTCCTCGCGACTGATCGGGCCGAGGGGCTCGACCTGGACGGGGAAACCCTCCTGCGGTTGACCCTCGCGCGACTGTCGGACACGGAAGTCCGCGTCCTGTGGACGTTCCACCACGTCCTGCTCGACGGTTGGAGCGTCTTCGGGGTGCTGTCCGACGTCTTCGCCGCGTACGCCGGAGAAGAACCGCCCGATCGGCCGCCCTTCCGCGACTACGTGGCGTGGCTGGACCGCCAAGACGACACCGAAGCGGAACGGCACTGGCGTCGCGAACTCGGCGACTTCACCGCTTCCGCCCGGCTCGCGGCGCGGGACCACACGAGCCGGTCCGCCGAATGGCTGCGGATACCGGTCGAGAGCTCCGCGCGACTCGGGGAAGCCGCACGCAAGGCGGGGCTCACGATGAACACCGTCCTCCAAGGCGCGTGGGCGCTGGTGCTGTCCCGGCTGACGGGGGAACGTGACGTCTGTTTCGGCACCACCGTGTCCGGCCGTCCGGTGGAGCTGGCCGGCGCCGACGACATCACCGGCATCTTCATCAACACGCTGCCGGTGCGGGTCACCACCGATCGCTCTCCGGTCGCGAAGTGGCTGGCGGCGCTGCAGGACCGGCAAGTGGAGTCCCGCAGGTACGGGCATCTGCCGCTGACGAAGCTCCAGGCGTGGAGCGGGGCCGACGGCGGTCTCTTCGACAGCATCGTCGTGTTCGAGAACTACCCGATCGACGCGGCGACGCGGGACGGGCTCCGGTTGCGCGACGTCGACGCCGCCGAGACGACGAATTACCCGCTCAGTATCGTCGCGTCGCCGGGAGAGCGGCTGAGTATCGACGTCGGCTACGACCCTCATCTGTTCGACGCCGCGACGGCCGAGCGGATCACGGCCCGGCTGGTCGGCGTGCTTGACGCGTTCGCCGACGACCTGAACCGGCCGCTCGACGGGATCGACCTGCTCACCGACGCCGAACGGTTGCAGATCCTCGGTGATTGGAACGACACCGCCCACCCGCTGCCGGAGGGCAGTCTCGCCGGGCTCTTCGCCCGGCAAGTCGCGCGCGCTCCCGGCGCCCTCGCCCTCATCGGCGACGACGCTCGCCTGACGTACGCGGAACTGGACGTGCGGGCGGACCGCCTCGCGCGGTATCTGGTGTCGCTCGGGGCCGGCCCCGAAACCGTCGTCGGGGTGCTCATGGACCGCACAGCGGACCTGGTCGTCGCCGAACTCGCCATCGTCAAGGCCGGTGCCGCGTACCTGCCGCTCGACACCCGCGCGCCCGCAGCACGGCTGAAGACACTGCTGGACGGTGTGCCGATCCTGGTCACCGACCGGGCCCGCGCCCGCTCCGTCGTCCATGACGGGCAGATCGTCGTCCCCGACGGCCGGACCGCGAAGGTCGCGCTTCCCGAGGCGTCGCCGGACAACCTCGCGTACGTGATGTACACGTCGGGCTCGACCGGCAAGCCGAAGGGCGTGGCAGTGCGTCAGCGCGACGTCGTCGCCCTCGCGGCCGACCGGCGATTCGCCGCGCACAAGCGGGTCCTGCTGCACGCCTCGCCAGCGTTCGACGCCTCCACTTACGAACTCTGGGTCCCGCTGCTCAACGGCGGTGCCGTCGTCCTGGCACCGCCCGGCGATCTCGACGTGGACACGCTCCGGCGGGTCATCGCCGAGTACGACGTCCACGGGGCGTTCTTCACCGCGGGCCTGTTCCGGCTGCTCGCTCAGGAGGCTCCGGAGACCTTCCGCGGGATGCGCGAGGTCTGGGCGGGCGGCGACGTCGTCCCGGCAGCCGCGGTCCGGCGGGTGCGGGAGGCGTGCCCGGGCACGATCGTCGTCGACGGCTACGGACCGACCGAGACGACGACCTTCGCCACGTCGCATCCCATCCCGGACGACGTCGCCGGAGCCGTGCCGATCGGGAAGCCACTCGACAACATGCGGGCTTACGTCCTCGACGCCGATCTGCGGCTCGTGCCGCAGGGCGCGCCCGGCGAGCTGTACATCGCCGGCGCCGGGCTCGCTCGCGGGTACTTCGGTGATCCGGCGCTGACCGCCGACCGGTTCGGGCCCGACCCGTTCGGTCCGCCGGGGGAGCGGATGTACCGCACCGGCGACCTCGTCCGCTGGAACCCGCGTGGAGAGCTGGAGTACACCGGCCGCGCCGACGAGCAGGTCAAGGTCCGCGGCTTCCGGATCGAACCGGCGGAGATCGAGACCGCGCTGACCGCGCATCCCGGCGTCGGCCAGGCCGCGGTCCTGACCAGGGAGGATCACGGGGTCAAACGGCTCGTCGCCTACCACACCGGCGACGCGGACGACCTCGCCAGGTTCCTGCGCCGGACGCTGCCCGACTACATGGTCCCGGCCGCGTTCGTCCGGCTCGACCGCTTCCCGTTGAACGCCAACGGGAAGATCGACCGGCGCGCCCTGCCCGCGCCGGACTTCGGCGACAAGACCGCCCGGACCGCACCCACGACGGAGGCCGAACGGGCGCTGGCCGGGATCTGGGCGGACGTCCTCGGTGTCCCGGACGTCGGGGCCGAGGCCAACTTCTTCGAACTCGGTGGCGACTCGATCCTCAGCATCCAGGTCGTGTCGCGCGCTCGCCGTGCCGGGCTGATCCTGTTGCCCCACGACGTCTTCCGGCATCCGACGCTCGCCGCGCTGGCCGCGCACGCCGGTGGTGGCACCGGTCCGCTCGCCGAGCAGGGGCCGGTCACCGGAACGGCTCCGCTCACCCCGATCCAGCGCTGGTACTTCGCCACCCAGCCGGATCGGTTCGACCAGCGGGTGGTGCTCGACTTCACCGAGGACGTCGACGAAGCCGCGCTGCGCCGCGCGCTGGAGACCGTCTGGGCGCATCACGACGGGCTGCGGCTACGGTTCGAGCGCGAAGGCGTCCAGCACGGTGAGCCGGTCTGGCCCGCCGAGCTGCTCACCGACGAGATCGCCTTCGATCTCGAACGAGGTCCGCTGCTGGCGGCGGTGCTCGACGGGCGGCGGCTGACCCTGGCCGCGCATCACCTCGTCGTCGACGGTGTCTCCTGGCGGATCCTGCTGGAGGACCTGGAAACCGCCTACCGCGGCGGCGAGCTCGGCCCGAAGACGACGTCGTTCCTGGCGTGGGCGGAGCAGCTGGCCGAGCACGCCGCCGCCGGCGGCTTCGACGACGAACTGGCGCACTGGCGCGGGATCCCGCCTTCGCCGGCCGCCGAACCGGCCACGATCGCCGACCTCGGCGAGGTGACCGTGCGGCTCACCGCCGAGGAAACCCGTGCGCTGCTCCAAGACGTGCCGGAGGTCTATCGCACGCAGGTCAACGACGTCCTGCTCACCGCACTCGGCCGGGTCCTGCGGGACTGGACCGGGCAGACACCCGTGATCGACCTGGAGGGCCACGGGCGCGAGGAGCTGTTCGAGGACGTCGACCTGTCCCGCACGGTCGGCTGGTTCACCAGCATGTTCCCCGTGGCGCTGGACGTCCCGCACGACTGGGGCGCGGCGCTGAAGTCGGTGAAGGAACAGCTCCGGTCGCTGCCGCGGCGGGGCGTCGGCTACGGCGCGCTGCGGTACCTCACCGGGACCGCGCCGGACATCGATCCGCAGATCGGCTTCAACTACCTCGGCCGCTTCGACGGCGCGGAGGCGGGCCTGTTCCGGACCGGTTCCCTCGACGCCGACGTCGACCCGGCCGCTCCCGCGATCCACGCACTCGACATCGTGGGCCGGGTCGTGGCCGGGACGCTGGAGCTGACGTGGGCCCACGTCACGACCCGGCACGATCGCGGCACCGTCGAAGACCTGGCGGGAAAGATGCTCGCCGCCCTGCGCGAGATCATCGCGCACTGTGCCGCGCCGGAGGCGGGTGGCCGCACGCCGTCGGACTTCCCGCTGGCCGCCCTCGGTCAATCCACAGTGGACACTTTGGTCGGCGACGGCCGCGCGGTAGAGGACGTCTACCCGGCGACGCCGATGCAGGGCGGGATGGTGTTCCACGGGCTTTCCCAGACCACGCAAGGCATGTACGTCGAGCAGGCGACGTTCGTCCTCGAAGGCGTCACGGATCTCGACCGGCTCGCCGCGGCGTGGCAACGGGTCGTGGACCGGACCCCGGTCCTGCGGACGGCGTTCGTCTGGTCCGGGGTCGAGGAGCCGCTGCAAGTGGTGCACCGCGAGGTGAGGCTCCCGATCCGCGTGCTCGACGGGACCGGTCACGATCTCCAGCGGCTCTTGGCCGAGGACCGCGCACAAGGACTCGACCTCGCGGAGGCACCGCTGACGCGCGTGGCGCTCGTGCGGTTGTCGGCGACCGAGGTCCAGGTCCTGTGGACGTTCCACCACGCGCTGCTCGACGGCTGGAGTGTCTTCCACGTCCTTTCCGACGTCTGTGGCGCGTACGCCGGGCAGAGCTTGCCCGCCAGGCCGCCGTTCCGGGACTACCTCGCGTGGCTCGACGGCCTCGACCGGACCGACGCCGAACGCTTCTGGCGCGCCACCCTCGCCGGAATCGACGCTCCTTCACCCGTCCCCGGCGACAGGGCGGCCACGGCCGGCCACATCGCCTGTTCGTCCGACTGGCTGCCCGTCCGCCTGGACGAGACGGCGACGAGGGAGCTCGACGAGTTCGTCAAACGCCACGGCCTCACGCACAACGCGGTCCTGCAAGGGGCCTGGGCCCTGCTGCTGTCGGCTTACCGCGGTCACGACGACGTCGTATTCGGATCCACCGTCTCCGGCCGCCCGCCCGAGGTGACGGGCGTGGACGAGAGCACCGGCATCTTCATCAACACGCTGCCCGTCCGGGTCGGGATCGACCGGGACAGCCGGGTCGCGGAGTGGCTCGCGGGTCTGCAGGCGAGCCAGGCCGAGGCGCGCCGGCACGGGCATCTTCCGCTCGCGCTCGTCCAGGGCTGGGCGGAGCTGCCCGCGGGAGTGAACCTCTGCGAAAGCCTGGTGGTGTTCGAAAACTATCCGATCACCGACGCCGAGGCCGGGCACGGCCTGACCGTGCGCGACCTGTCGGCCCGCGAGACGACGAACTTCCCGCTCACCGTCGTCGCGTCGCCGGGCCGCGAGCTGAACGTCGACCTGGGCTACGACCCGGCCCTGTTCGACGCCCCGACCGTGACCCGCCTCGCCGGGCACCTCCTCACCCTGATCCAGGAACTGGCCAAGGACGGCGACCGGGTGCTCTCCGAGGTGTCGATGCTGACCCTGGAAGAGCAGCTTCAGCTGGCGAAGTGGACAGACTCCGGCGCCGAGGCCCCGGCCCGGTCGCTGCCGGAGCTGTTCGCCGCCCAGGTGCGTGCCCGGCCGGACGTGGTGGCGGCCGTCCTCGACGGCGAGCAGGTCACCTACGCCGAGTTGGACCGGCGGGCGAACCGGCTCGCCAACCGGCTGATCGGGCTCGGTCTGCGGCCGGAGGAACCGGTCGGCCTCGTCACGAGCAGGGCGGGCACGGTGGTGGCGGAACTGGCCGTGGTCAAGGCGGGCGGCGCCTACCTCCCGATCGACACCCGGGCCCCGGCGGAGCGGCAACGGGCACTGCTCGACGGAGTCCGGTTCGTCGTCTCCGACCTGGAGTACCCGAACAGCATCCGCCTGTCCTCCGTGGACGACGAACCGGACGGCGATCCCGGCGTCGTCGTCGACCCTGACCGGCTGGCGTACGTCATGTTCACCTCCGGGTCCACGGGCACGCCCAAGGGAGTCGCCGTGCGGCACCGCGACGTCGCCACCCTTGCCAGGGACAGCAGGTTCCGCGGCGGGGCACACGACCGCGTGCTGCTGCATTCCCCGGCGGCCTTCGACGCCAGTACCTACGAGTTGTGGGTTCCGCTGCTCACCGGTGGTCGCGTGGTCACGGCGCCGGACGGCGACCTCGACGCGCACCGGCTGCGGGCCTTGATCCGCGAGCACGGCCTGACCGGCATGTGGGTCACCGCGGGCCTGTTCCGGGTGCTGGCGCAGGAAAGCCCGGACTGCTTCACCGGACTGCGGGAGGTGTGGACCGGCGGCGACGTCGTACCGGCCGAGTCGGTGCGGCGAGTGCTGGGCACGTGCCCGGGACTGCGCGTCGTCGACGGCTACGGCCCGACCGAGACGACCACCTTCGCCACCGCCCATCCGATGGACGGCCCGGTCCCGGACCGGATCCCGATCGGCAGGCCGCTGGACGGGATCGTCGCCCGCGTTCTGGATCCGCAGCTGCGCCCGACGCCTCCGGGGGTGCCTGGGGAGCTGTACCTCGCCGGAGCGGGCCTCGCTCGCGGATACCGGAACCGGCCCGGCCTGACCGCCGACCGGTTCCTCGCCGCTCCGGGCGGAGAACGGATGTATCGGACCGGCGACCTCGTCCGCTGGACCGGGGAGGGCGTTCTCGAGTTCCTCGGCCGGGCGGACGACCAGGTGAAGCTGCGCGGGTTCCGTGTCGAACCCGGTGAGGTCGAGGCCGTCCTGGCGCGGCATCCCGCCGTGGCGCAGGCCGCGGTCGTCGTCCGCGAAGACGCGCCCGGAGTGAAGCAGCTCGTCGCCTATGTCGTCTCGGAAGCCGGGCATGACACCCTCCGGGACTCCCTGGCCGCGACGCTGCCGGACTATCTGGTGCCGTCGGCGTTCGTGACGCTGGACCGGATCCCGGTCAGCACCAACGGGAAGCTCGATCGGAACGCGCTGCCCGCGCCCGCCGCGCTGAAGACCGGCCACGTCGAGCCGGAAACCGAAACCGAACGGGCGCTGGCCGGGATCTGGGCTGACGTACTCGGCGTGGAACGGATCGGCGTCGAGGACAACTTCTTCGCCCTCGGCGGGGATTCACTGCGGAGCCTGCACATCGCGGCCAAGGCCGGCGCGTTGTTCGCCGTCCGGCTCACCCCGGCCGACGTGCTGACCGCGCGCACCGTCGCCGGGCTGGCCGGAACGGTCGAAGAACTCATTCTGGGCGAGCTCGAAAGCCTCGCCTCCGAAACGGAAGCGTGAGGACGCCATCATGACCTCGTCCCGACAGGACCGCATCGCGGCACTGCCCGCCCACCTGCGGGAGGCGCTGCGCGCGCGGATGGCGGGAACGGCCGCGCCCGCGCCGGAGATCCCGGCCGCCGCCGACCGTTCCCGCCCGATCCCGCTCTCGTCCGCCCAGCGGCGCCTGTGGTTCCTCAGCAGGCTGCGGCCGGACGACCCCGAGTACAACAGCGCGTTCGCCCTGCGCCTGACCGGAACGCTCGACCACGCCGCGCTGGCCACCGCGCTGAAGTCGCTGGTCCGCCGCCACGAGCCGTTGCGCACCACCTTCGAGGAGATCGACGGCGAGGGTTTCCAGACCGTGAACCCGCCTTACGAGGTCGCGCTTCCCGTCGTCGACGTCGTCCGCGACGACCTGGAAGACGTCCTGCGCGCCGAGTACACCCGGCCGTTCGACCTCGGCCGCGGGCCACTGTTGCGCGCGATGCTGGCGCGGCTCACCGAAACCGAGCACGTGCTGCTGGTGTGTGTGCATCACATCGCCACCGACGGCGCGTCGATGGGGGTACTGACCGAGGAACTCGGCCTGCTCTACCGCGACGGCGAACACGCGCGGCTTCCCGCCCAGCCGGTGCAGTACGCGGACTTCGCGGTATGGCAGCGAAATCGGCCGTTACGAGGAGCGGGTCTCGACTATTGGAAGGCGCACCTCGCCGACGTCGTCCCCCTGGAGCTGCCCACCGACCGGCCCCGGCCGCCCGTGCGAAGCACCGACGGCGCGGTACGCGAGTTCACCGTGCCCGTGGAGGTGGCCGGGCGCCTCGCGGAGCTGGCGCGCTCGTCGGAGACCACGTTGTTCACGGTGCTGCTCGCCGCGTGCCAGGCGTTGTTCGCCCGCTACACCGGGCAGGACGACATCGCGCTCGGCACCGTCGTGCGGGGCCGCGAAAAGCCGGAACTCGAACGTGTCGTCGGCTTCTTCGTCAACACCGTCGTCCTGCGTTCGGCCGTCGACCGGTCCGCGACTTTCACCGAGCATCTGACTCGCGCCCGCCAGACCGTGCTGGACGCCTTCGCGCACGACGACGTGCCGTTCGACGCCGTCGTCGACGCCGTACAGGCCGGCCGCGACGCCGGGCGCAACCCGCTGTTCGACGTCATGGTGCTGCTGCATTCCGCTTCCGGGGCCGGACCCGGGTTCCCGGGCCTGACCGTGGAACCGGCGGAGGTGGCGCGGGACGCGGCGAACTTCGACCTCTCGGTGGAGTTCGAGGAGTCCGGCGGCGAGCTGGCGGGGCTCGTCGAGTACAGCACCGAACTGTTCGACGCCGCCACGGTCGACGGCCTGATCGGCCACCTGCTGCGGCTGCTGACCGGGATCGCCGCCGAACCCGGCCGCCGGATCGCCGACCTGCCGCTGACCGACGACGACGAGGAACGCCGTCTGCTGTTCTGGGGGAGCAACGGGCTGGAGGTGCCTGCCACGACGATCGTCGACCTGCTGGACCACCAGGCGAAGACCCGGCCCGGCGAAATCGCGCTGGTTTGCGGCGAAACCCGGCTGACCTTCGCCGAACTGGCCGCCCGTACCGACGGCGTCGCCGCGGAGCTGGCCGCCCGCGGCGCCGGTCCGGACCAGGTCGTCGCGGTGCTGCTGCCGCGCTCGGCCGAAGCGATCGTCGCGTTGTTCGCCGTGCTCAAGGCGGGCGCCGTGCACCTGTCGATCGATCCGGGTCTGCCACCCGAGCGGATCCGGACGCTGCTGGAGGACACCCGGCCGGTGGTCGTGCTCGACGGCACTTTCGAGGTCACCACCGACGGGCCGCGACCGGCGCCGCCACGGCCTTCGGACGCCGCGTACGTCATCCACACCTCGGGCTCGACGGGGACGCCGAAGGGCGTCGTCGTCGGCCACGCGGCCCTGGTCAACCTGCTTGCCAACCACCGCACCGTGTTCGGCCGCGACCGGATGCGCGTCGCGCTGACCGCGACCCTTTCCTTCGACACCTCGTGGGAAGGCCCGCTGCTGCTGGCGGACGGCCACGAACTGCACGTCATCACCGAGGAGACCCGGCTCGACCCGGCCGGGCTGACCCGCTACGTCCGCGACGAGAACGTCGACTTCCTCGACGTCACACCGTCGTACCTGCGGCAGCTGCTGCCCGCAGGACTGCTCGAAGGAGAGCGTCGGCCGAAGTTCCTGATGGTCGGCGGCGAGGCCCTCGACGGCGATCTCTGGCGCGAACTCGCCGCGTCCGGAACGGAAGCCCACAACTACTACGGGCCTACCGAGTCCACAGTGGACGCCACGCGCGCTCCGGTCATCGGCGATCGGCCGGTGATCGGCAGGCCGCTGGGGAACGTGACCGCCTACGTCCTCGATGAAGGATCCCGGCTCGTCCCGGTCGGCGTCCCCGGCGAACTGTGCCTTGCCGGCGCCCAGCTCGCCCGTGGTTACCTCGGCCGTCCGGGGCTGACCGCGGACCGCTTCACCGCCGACCCGTTCGGCCCGCCCGGAGCCCGGCTCTACCGCACCGGTGACCGGGCACGCTGGACCGCGGACGGGCAGCTGGAGCACCTCGGCCGGGTCGACGATCAGCTCAAGGTCCGCGGCTTCCGGATCGAACCGGGCGAGGTCGAAGCGGTGCTGCGGGCGCAGCCGTCCGTCACGGACGCCGCCGTGGACGCGCGGAACGGCACACTGGTCGCCTACGTCGTCGGTGACACCGAACCCGCCCGGCTGCGGTCGGAGCTGAGCCGTGTCCTGCCCGGCCATCTCGTCCCGTCGGTGTTCGTCGGCGTGGAAGCTCTGCCGCTGACCAGACACGGGAAACTGGACCGCCGCGCCCTGCCCGATCCCGAACACACCACCACTACGCCGTACGTCGCTCCCCGGAACGACCGTGAACGGCTGGTGACCGCCATCTGGTCCGACGTCCTCGGCGTCGAACGCGTCGGTGTCGACGACGACTTCTTCGACCTCGGCGGGGATTCCCTTCTCGGCATCAGGGTTCTCGCGCGGCTGCGGGACGCGCTCGGCGCAGAGGTGCCCGCCCGCCTCGTCCTCACCGCGCCCACTCCGGCCCGGCTCGCCCGGCGGCTGCCCGAGAGCACCGCGCCGCAGGCGGCGATCCCCGTGCTGCCCAGGGACGGCGGCCGATTCGAAGCGCCGCTCTCCTTCGCCCAGCAACGGCTGTGGTTTCTCGACGAATTCGAACCGGGCAGTTCCGAGTACGTCTCGCCGACGGCCTTGAGGCTGCGCGGAGAGCTGGACCTCGCCGCGCTGAACCGCGCCTTGACCGCTCTGGTCGCCCGGCACGAGTCCCTGCGGACGACCTTCGCGACCGTCGACGGTCGCGGCGTCCAGGTGATCCACCCGCCCTACGCCGTCGACGTGCCCGTCACCGACGGCGATCTCGACACCGCGTTGGAAGCGGCGACCGGCCCCGTCGATCTGCACGCCGGACCGTCGTTGAGGGTCGCGCTGACCCGGCTCGCGCCCGGCGACCACGTGCTCACGCTCGTGTTGCACCACATCGTCACCGACGGCTGGTCCTCCGGCGTGCTGCTGGCCGAGCTGGCCACGTGCTACAGCGCGTTCGTCCGCGGCGAGACGCCGGTCCTCCCGCCCCTGTCCGCGCAGTACGCGGATTACGCGGTCTGGCAGCGGGAACGGCTTCGGGGCAACGATTTCGACGCCCAGCTCAGTTACTGGCGCAACCGGCTCGACGGCGTGCCCACCCTCGACCTCCCCACCGACCGGCCCCGGCCCGCCGTCCGGACGAAGAACGGCGCCCTGCACGAATTCAGCGTGCCCGCCGGGACCGCGGCCCGGCTCAAGGAGTTGTCCCGGCATCAGGGCGGCACCTTGTTCACGACGCTGCTCGCCGCGAGCAAGCTGCTGTTCGCCCGCTGGTCGGGCCAGGACGACGTCGCCGTGGGCACGGTCGTCTCCGGCCGCGAGCGCACCGAAGTCGAAGGCCTGATCGGTTTCTTCGTCAACACGCTCGTCCTGAGGTCCACTGTGGACTTGACGCTCGGGTTCGACAGCTTCCTGGATGACGTGCGGGACACCGTCCTGGACGCTTTCGCGCACCAGGACGTGCCCTTCGACCGGGTCGTCGACGACCTGCAGCCGGAACGGGACACCAGCCGGACGCCGCTGTGCCAGGTGCTGGTGGTCCTGCACAACACCCCGGACACCCGGCCGTCGATGACGGGTCTGGACGTCGAAGAGCTGGCGCCGCCCGTCGTCACTGCCGGTTTCGATCTCACGATCCACTTCCAGGAGACCGCCGGGCGGCTCGACGCGCTCGTCAACTACAACACCGATCTGTTCGACGCCGCCACGATCGAGCGGCTGACCGGCTGGCTTCGCCGGATGCTCGACGGCATCGCGACGGCTCCGGAGCTGCCGCTCGCCAGGCAGCCCTGGATCAGCCCGGCCGAACGCGACCGGGTGCTGGTGGAGTGGAACGGCAAGGCGGCCGCGGAACCGTCGCCGGTGCTGCACGAACTCTTCGCCGCACGCGCCGCGCGCACTCCGGACGCCGTCGCGGTGACGAGCGGGAGCACCGAGCTGACCTATGGCGAACTGGACAGGCGCGCCAACCGCCTCGCCCACCGGCTGATCGAGGAGGGCGCGGGGCCGGAGCGGCTGGTGGCGTTACGGCTGCCGCGGTCGGCGGATCTGGTCGTCGCGGTACTCGCCGTCCTGAAGTCGGGGTCCGCGTACCTGCCGATCGACCCGGCCTACCCGGCGGCGCGGATCGAGGCGACGCTGGCGGACGCGCGCCCGGTCTGCGTCGTCGACTCCGTCGAGGCCGACGGGCGGCCGGACACCGCTCCGCAGGTTTGTGTCGAGCCGGGAAACGCGGCCTACGTCATCTACACCTCCGGGTCCACCGGTGTGCCCAAGGGCGTCCTGATCCCGCACGCCAACGTCACCAGGCTGTTCTCCTCGACCGCGCACTGGTTCGGCTTCGACGAGAAGGACGTCTGGACGCTCTTCCACTCCTACGCCTTCGACTTCTCGGTCTGGGAACTGTGGGGCGCGCTGCTGCACGGCGGCAGGCTCGTGGTCGTCCCGCAGGACGCGGTCCGCGAACCGGAAGAGTTCCTGGCACTGCTCGCCGAGCAGCGGGTGACCGTCCTCAACCAGACGCCGTCGGCGTTCTACCGGCTGAGCGCACTGCCGTCGCGGCAGCTCGGTCTGCGGTACGTGATCTTCGGCGGCGAGGCGCTGGATCCCGCGCGGCTGGCGGAGTGGTACCGGCGGCACCCGGACGGGCCGCGGCTGGTGAACATGTACGGCATCACCGAGACCACGGTGCACGTCACGCACCGGGCGCTGGAGGCGGACGGCACGGCCACCGTCGGCGTCCCGATCCCGGACCTGCGGACCTACGTGCTCGACGCCGATCTCGCTCCAGTCCCACCCGGGGTGACCGGCGAACTGTACGTCGCCGGGGCCGGGCTCGCGCGCGGCTACCTGAACCGTCCCGGACTGACCGCCTCGCGTTTCGTCGCGGACCCCTTCGGCGGGCCCGGCACGCGGATGTACCGCACCGGGGACCTGCTGAGGTGGACCGGCGGCGGTGAACTGGACTACCGGGGCCGCGCCGATCATCAGGTCAAGATCCGCGGCTTCCGCATCGAACCCGGCGAGATCGAAGCGGCGCTGATCGCCCATCCCGACGTCGAGACGGCGGCTGTCGTCGCCCACGGCGCGGGGGACACCCGGCGGCTCGTCGCGTACCTGACCGGGGCGGTGCCGGGGACGACCGCGCTGCGGGAGTTCCTCGGCCGTTCCCTGCCCGCCCACCTGGTGCCCGCGGTGTTCGTGCCGCTGGAGCGGTTGCCGCTCAACGCCAACGGGAAGCTCGACGTCCGGGCACTGCCCGAGCCGGGCGCGCGGACCGAGAACCGTTACGTGGCACCGCGCACCGACGCCGAGACCGTGCTGGCCGCGGTCTGGTCGGAAGTCCTCGGGGTCGACAGGGTCGGCGTCGAAGACAACTTCTTCGGGCTCGGCGGCGACTCGATCCTCAGCATCCAGGTCGTCGCGGCCGCCCGGCAGGCGGGGCTGACGCTGTCGTCCAAGGACCTGTTCCGCAACCAGACCATCGCCGAACTCGCGCATGTCGCCCTGCCGGAAACCCCTGCCGAGCACGTCGAGGCGGAGAACCTCGGGCCGGCTCCGCTCGGCCCGATCCAGTCCTGGCTGTTCGAACGGCTGGAAGCGCCGTGGCGGCTGACCATGTCCGTGCACGTCGTGCTGTCGTCCGTGGACAGGCCGAAGCTGATCTCCGCCTTGAACCGGGTCGCCGAGCGGCACGACGCGCTGCGCATGCGGTTTTCCCGTACTGAGGGGCGTTGGGAGCAGGAGCCCGCCCCGGTAGATCCGGACAGCGTCCTCAGGCACGTGGACCTGTCCGATGTGGATCCCGCGGAAGACGTGGCGACGGCCATGCGCGCGGAGGCCGTGCGGGCACAGACCTCGCTCGACGTCACCACCGGGCCGCTGTGGCGCGCGGTGTTGTTCACTTTCCGCGATCGGGCGCCGCAACTGTTCCTCACCGCCCATCACCTCGTCATGGACGGGGTTTCGTGGCGGATTCTGCTGTCCGACCTCGAACGCGCGTACCGGGGCGAGGTTCTCGCACCGGTACGGACATCGTTCACGTATTGGGCCCGTTCTCTCGCCGAGAACGTGAAAATGGGAAGACTCGACAAGGAAATCGGGTACTGGGAAACTTCGCTCCGCGGAGCCTGGATGGACATTCCGGTTGACCGCCCGGGCCGCAACACCGCGAAGTCGGAGCGCGGTGTCTCGGTGTCACTTGGCCGGGCCGAGACCACCGCGCTCCTCCGCGACGTACCCGACGCGTACCGCACCGAGGTCAACGACGTCCTGGTCAGCGCGCTCGGCCGGGCGCTGGCCCGGTGGACGGGGCGGTCGAGGGTCGGGATCGCCATGGAGGGGCACGGTCGCGAAGACCTCGCCGGCCCCTTCGACCTTTCGCGCACGATCGGCTGGTTCACCGCCCAGTACCCGCTCTCGCTCGCCGTTCCCGAAGGTGACTGGGGCGACGTGCTCAAAGCCGTCAAGGAACAACTGCGCGCGGTTCCGGCCAAAGGCGCGGGCTTCGAGGCTTTGCGCTACTTGAGCGCCGAAGAAACGCCGGGTTCCGCGTTGCGCGAAGCTCCCGAACCGCGGATTTCTTTCAATTACCACGGCCGCTGGGACATGGGGAGTCCCGCCGAAGGATGGATCCGGGGCAGGGCCGAAGCCCTGGGGGACGACAGCGACCCGGAAAGCGTGCGTCCGTACCTGCTCGACGTCATCGGTGTCGTCGAAAGCGGTGAACTCCATCTCACCTGGCAGTATTCCGAGGAGGTGCACGAAGAAGCCACGGTACGCGCGCTCGCCGACGCCACACTCGACTCGTTACGCGGGATCATCGCGCATTGTGCCGACAACGGGGGACGCACGCCGTCGGACTTCCCGCTGACCCGGCTCGCGCAGGCGGACGTCGATCGCGTCGCCGGTGACGGTCGTGACGTCGAGGACATCTATCCGCTCACGCCGTTGCAGACGGGGATGCTGTTCCACAGCCTGGTCGACACCGGTTCGACCGCCTACTTCGACCAGTTCCGGCTCCGGCTCGCCGGGGTGAGTCGTCCGGACGCGCTCGCCGAAGCTTGGCAGCGCGTGGTCGACCGCACGCCGATCCTGCGCAGCAGCACCGCTTGGGAAGGCATCGAGGAGCCTGTCCAGCGGGTGCACCGCGAGGTCCGGGTCCCGGTCCGGCAGGACGACTGGCGCTCGCTCACGCCGGACGAGCAGGACCGGGAACTGAAGAAGCTGCTGGCGGACGACGTGGCGGCGGGAATGGACCTGGCCGCGCCGCCGTTGATGCGCCTGGCGATCGCGAGGGTCGCCGACGACGAAGTGCAGCTGGTCTGGACCTCGCATCACGTCCTGCTCGACGGCTGGAGCACGGCGCAGGTCTTCGGCGAGGTGTGCGAGCAGTACGCGGCCATCGTGGAGGGCCGCGCCGCGCGGCTGGACCCGCGCCGGCCGTTCCGCGACTACCTGGCGTGGCTCGCCCGGCAAGACCGCCCCGAGGCCGAGGCCCATTGGCGCGCGGTGCTGGACGGATTCACCACCCCGACCCCGTTGCCCTTCGACCGGCGGCCGCAGGAAGCGCACCGCGCCGAGTCCGCGGAAGCCGTCCTCGTCGAATTGACGCCTGAGGAGTCCGCGCGCCTGCACGAGACGGCGAAGTCCGCCGCGCTCACGGTCAACACGATCGTGCAGGGCGCTTGGGCGCTGCTGCTCGCGCGGTACAGCGGGGAGACCGACGTCTTGTTCGGCACGACCGTGTCCGGCCGCCCGGAGGGGATGCCGGGTGTCGAGTCGATGATCGGCATGTTCATCAACACGGTCCCGGCACGCGTGGAGGTCCGTGGCGGGGAATCCGCCCTCGACTGGCTGCGGGAAACGCAGGCGGCGCAGGCCGACGCGCGCCGGTACGACTTCCTCGCCCTTTCGCAACTGCAGGCGTTCACGGACGTGCCCGCCGGAACTGCCCTGTTCGACAGCGTGGTGGTGTTCGAGAACTACCCGATCGAGGACAGCGGGCAGGCCGACGTGCGAGTGCTGGACGTCGAGTCGCTGGACACGACGAACTTCCCGCTGAACCTCACCGCCTACCTGCACGACAAACTCGGGCTCGAGCTGTCGTACGACCCGAGGTTGTTCGACGCGGCCACGGTCCGCCGTCTGGCGGATCAGCTCGCCGGGTTCGTCCGCGCGATCGTCGCGGATCCGCGGAGCCGGCTCGACGCGCTGTCGCCGCTGTCGTCGTCCGAACGGCGCGAACTGCTGGCCTCGGGCAGCGGCCCGGTGATCGACGTGCCGTCCGGCACGGTGCTGGACGTCTTCGAGGCGACGGTCGCCCGCGTTCCGCACGAGACCGCGCTGGTCTTCCGCGGCACGGTCTTGGACTTCGCCGAGGTCGACGCCCGCGCCACGCGACTGGCGGGTGAACTGGCCGCTCGTGGCGCCGGGCCGGAGACGGTGGTGGCCGTCGCGCTGCCCCGCTCGGCCGAAGCCGTGATCGCGATCCTCGCGATCTTCAAGGTGGGCGCGGTGTATCTGCCGATCGATCCCGGTCTGCCGGAGGAACGGAAACGGTTCCTGCTTGAGGACGCGCGCCCGGTGGTGGTGCTGAGCGAGCCGGAGGCCGTTCGAGCGACAGCCACCACGGTCAGGGCGAGCGTGGACACCGCGGCGTACGTCATCTACACCTCCGGTTCGACTGGGACACCGAAGGGCGTCGTCATCGAGCACCGCGGTCTGATGAACATGCTCGCCGCGCACCGCCGCGTTTTCCTCACCGAAGAGCGCCGACGGGTGGCGCTCACCGCGTCGCTGTCGTTCGACACCTCGTGGGAAGCGCTTTTGGCCATGATCGACGGCCACGAGCTGCACGTGCTGGACGACGACACGCGGCTCGATCCCCGCGCCGCCGTCGACTACGTCCGCGACCACCGGATCGACCTGCTCGACCTGACCCCGACCTATCTCCAGCAGTTGCTCGAAGCGGGCCTGCTGACCGGGGACCATCGGCCGGGCACGGTGCTCGTCGGCGGCGAGGCGACCGGCGAGCGACTGTGGCGTGAGCTGGTGGCGTCCGGTGTGACCACGCACAACTATTACGGGCCCACCGAGGTCACGGTCGATTCCGTGCACACGCCGGTGGCGGGGGACCGGCCGCTGATCGGCTCTCCGCTGGCCAACCTGCGCGCCTACGTCCTCGACGCGACCGGGACGCCGGTTCCGGTGGGGATGCCCGGTGAGTTGTTCCTCGCCGGCGTCCAGCTCGCCCGCGGTTACGTCGGCCGTCCGGGACTGACCGCGGATCGATTCGTCGCCGACCCCTTCGGCCCGCCGGGCACCCGTATGTACCGCACCGGCGACCGTGTCCGCTGGACGGCCGATGGACGGCTCGACTACCTCGGCCGCGTCGACGACCAGGTCAAGATCCGCGGCTTCCGGGTCGAGCCCGGCGAGGTGGAAGCCGTGCTGCGGCAGCACCCTTCGGTCACGGACACGACGGTCAACGCCCGCGACGGACGGCTCGTCGCGTACATCGTCGGCGACCCGCGAGGACTGCGGGAGTGGCTGCGGGATCGCTTGCCGGAGCACCTCGTCCCGTCGGCGTTCGTCGCACTCGACGCCCTTCCGCTCACCCGTAACGGGAAGATCGACAAGCGGGCGCTTCCGGCGCCGGGCCGCGACACCGCCGCCGAGTACGTGGCGCCGCGAACCGAGGCCGAACGTCGTCTCGCCGTCATCTGGGGCGAGGTCCTCGACGTCGACCGGGTCGGCGCGACGGACAGCTTCTTCGAACTCGGCGGCGACTCGATCCTGAGCATGCGGATCGCCTCCCGCGTGCGCGCCGAACTGGGCGTCGACATCTCGCCGCGGGCGTTGTTCGCCGCACCGACCCTCGACCGGTTCGCCGCGGCCCTGCCGGAGCAGCGGGCCGGCACGCGGCCGATCCCGGTCGTGGCTCGCGACGGCGCCCTGCCGTTGTCGTTCTCCCAACAGCGGCTGTGGTTCCTGGACGAGTTCGAACCGGGTGGCACCGAGTATCTGTCGCCCTCCGCGTTGCTGCTGCGCGGTGAACTCGACGTCGTCGCCCTCAACCGCGCGCTGGACTTCCTGGTCGCCCGCCACGAGTCGCTGCGCACCACCTTCGACGCGATCGACGGCCGCGGTGTGCAGTTCGTGCACGAGCCCTACCGCGTCGACCTTCCCGTCGAAGACTTCGACGAGGACAGGATGGCGCGGGAAGCGTCCCGTCCGTTCGATCTGCGAACCGGACCCCTCCTGAGGGCCCGGTTGTTCCGGCGGACGCCCGAGGAGCATGTCCTGCTGCTGGTGCTGCACCACATCGTCACCGACGGCTGGTCCTCGGGCGTACTGGCCGCCGAACTCGACGAGACCTACGCCGCCTTCGTCCGCGGAGAAGAGCCGTCACTGTCCGAGCTTCCCGTGCAATACGCGGACTTCGCGGCCTGGCAACGGGAACTTCTCGACGGCTCCGCGCTCGCCGGACAGCTGGAGCACTGGAGGGACCGCCTCGCCGGACTCGAACCCCTTGAGCTGCCCACCGACCGGCCCCGGCCCGCGACGCGCACGACGGCGGGGGAGTGGATCGGATTCGATCTTCCCGCCGACGCCGTCGCGAGACTCCGGGAACTGGCCAAAGCCCAGGACGGCACCCTGTTCATGACCCTGGTGGCCGCCTGCCAGGTCCTGCTGGCCGGGTGGGCGGGCCAGGAAGACGTCGCCGTCGGCACGGTGACCGCCGGGCGGGAGCGCACCGAGCTGCAACGGCTGGTCGGATTCTTCGTCAACACCCTGACCCTTCGGTCCACTGTGGACACCGAACGGTCCTTCCGGGAGTTCCTGGCACAGGTGCGGAACGTGGTACTGGACGCGTTCGGCAATCAGGACGTCCCGTTCGAACGCGTGGTGGACGCCGTGCAGCCGGTCCGCGACCCGAGCCGCACCCCGCTGTTCCAGGCCATGGTGGTCCTGCAGAACACCGGTGACCGGCCCGGTTCCGGCGGGCTCGTCGCGGGCGAGGTCGCGCTGCCGGCGGTGGCGGCCCCCTTCGACCTCCTCGTGCAGTTCGAGCAGGACGGCGACACGGTGCACGGGGCGATCAACTACAGCACCGGACTGTTCGACGCCGCGACCATCGAGCGGCTCATCGCGCGGCTGCGTGCCCTCCTGACCACGCTCGCCGCCGAACCGGACCGCCCGATGACCACGCTGCCGACGCTGCCCCAGGGTGAGCTCGACCAACTGCGAGCCTGGAACGACACCGCCCGTGCCGTCCCGGCCGCGTCCCTGGCCGAACTCTTCGAAGCACAGGTCCGGCGGACACCTACCGCGCCCGCGCTGATGACCGACAGCGGTTCGCTGACCTTCGGGGAGCTCAACGCGCGGGCCAACCGGCTGGCGCGCTCGCTCCTGGAGCGGGGCGCGGGACCCGAGCGGGTCGTCGCCGTCCGGCTGCCGCGTTCGGTGGCGCTCGTGGTCACCGAACTGGCCGTGGCCAAGACCGGCGCCGCGTTCCTGCCCGTGGACCCCGGCTATCCCGCCGAGCGCATCGAGTTCATGCTGCGTGACGCGGACCCCGTCCTGGTGGTGGACGGCGAACTCGACGCGGGCGCCCACGACGACACCGACCTGGGAGTGCGGTTCGATCCCGCTCAGCCCGCCTACGTGATCTACACGTCCGGCTCGACCGGCCGGCCCAAGGGGGTCGTCGTCACCCATGCCGGGCTCGCGACGTTCTCAGCCGCCGAGATCGAACACTGCGACGTGCGGCCCGGTGACCGCGTTCTGGCCTTCAGCTCGCCCAGTTTCGACGCCTCGATCCTGGAACTGTGCCTGTCCCTGCCCGCCGGTGCCGCGCTCGTCGTCCCACCCGAGGGGCCGCTGCTCGGTACCGACCTCGCCGACGTCCTGCGCCGCACGCGGGTCACCCACGCGCTGATCCCGCCGATCGCGCTGGCCACCGTGCCCGAGACGGATCTCCCGGACTTCCGGACCGTGATCGTCGGCGGGGACACCTGTCCGGCGGTGCTGGTGGACCGATGGGCTCCCGGGCGGCGGATGATCAACGCCTACGGGCCCACGGAGTCCACCGTGGTCACCTCGTGGAGCGAGCCGCTGACCCCGGGCGCCCCGCCGCCGATCGGCACACCGATCCCGAACACCGAGGTCCACGTCCTGGACAAAGCGCTGCGGCCGGTACCGATCGGCACGACCGGCGAGCTGTTCGTCTCCGGTGCCGGTCTGGCGCGCGGCTATCTGAACCGGCCGGGCCTGACCGCGGACCGGTTCACGGCGAATCCCTTCGGGCGCCGGGGCAGCCGGATGTACCGGACCGGCGACCTGGTCCGGTGGACGGCATCGGGTGCGCTGGAGTTCGTGGGGCGTGTCGACGAGCAGGTCAAGGTCCGCGGTTTCCGGGTGGAACTCGGCGAGATCGAAACGGCCCTGCGACGCCATCCGCAGGTACGCGACGCGGTCGTGGTCGCCCGCGAGATCGGTGGGCACAAGCGTCTCGTCGCCTACGTCGACGGCGAGACGGCGGATCTGCGGGCCTTTCTCGGCGAGACGTTGCCAGCTTACCTCGTGCCTTCGGTCTTCGTGCCCTTGGACGCGGTTCCGGTCACCGCCAACGGCAAGGTGGACCGCGCGGCGCTTCCCGCTCCGGATCCGGCTTTGGCACAGGGCGCGGACCACGTGGAGCCGCGCACCGAAACGGAGAGGTCGCTGGCGAAGCTCTGGACCGAGGTCCTCGGCGTGGACCGCGTCGGGTCCACGGACAACTTCTTCGACCTCGGCGGCGATTCGATCCTGAGCATCCAGGTCGTCCACCGGGCCCGGCAGGCCGGGCTGGCGATGCGGTCGAAGGATCTGTTCACCCACCAGACGGTCGCCGAGCTCGCGACGGTGGTGAAACCGGTGGACACGGCGGACGCGGATCGCGAGGTCGTCGTCGGCGACGTTCCGCTGACCCCGATCCAGCAGTGGTTCTTCGCCTCCGAACCGGCGAATCCGGCGCACTTCAACCAGTCTGTGCTCGTCGAACTCGAAGGACCCGTGGAGCAGGAATCGCTGCGGCTCGCGCTCGACGCCGTCATCACCCAGCACGACGCGCTGCGCCTGCGCTTCGAGCGGACCGAAGAGGGATGGACGCAGTACAACGAACCACCCGAGCCGGGGCCGGTACTGAAGAAGGTGCCCGCCGACCGGTTGGAGGCCGAAGCCGAGGTCGCGCAGGCGGATTTCGATCTCGCGCGGCCGCCGCACCTGCGCGCGGTGCTGACCGAACCGGACGGAGCTGGGAATCCCCGCCTCCTGCTCGCCGCGCACCACCTCGTCGTCGACGCCGTGTCGTGGGGCATCCTGCTCGAAGATCTCGAACGCGCGTACCGGCAGATCGAAGCCGGGGAGAAGACCGACCTCGGGACCAAGACGACGTCCTTCCGCGAGTGGTCCCACCGCCTGCGCGAGTTCATCCAAGGCGGGGGACTGGACGACGAACACGGCCATTGGGCTCGTGAGCTGCCCGGCCGCACCGTTCCGCGCGACCGGACGGACGTGCCGCCCGCGCCACCGGAATCGGTGACCGTCGAGGTCGCCGAACGGGACACCGACGCCCTGCTGCACCTGGCACCCGGCGCCTATCGCACCCGGATCAACGACGTCCTGCTGACCGCGCTGGCCAGGGCGCTCACCCGCTGGACAGGGGAGCGAGACGTCGCCGTCGACCTGGAAGGCCACGGACGCGAAGAGATCCTCGACGACGTCGACCTTTCCCGGACGGTCGGCTGGTTCACCACCTTGTTCCCCGTCGGGCTCACGATCGACGACTCGGCCGGGTGGCGAGCACTCGTCAAGGCGACCCGGAAACAGCTGCGCGCCCTGCCCCGCAACGGTTTCGGCTACGGCGCCCTGCGGAACTTCCGGTTCCCCGAGCTCGGTGACACCGCGCCGGAGGTCGCGTTCAACTACCTGGGGCAAGGCGACCACGCGAGCGAGGGGACCGGCTTCTACCGGCGAGCCCACGCACCCCTCGGCCGCGAACAGGATCCGGAAAACCGGCCGCCCCACGTGCTCGAAGTGGTCGGCGGTGTCCGGGACGGCCGCCTGGAGTTCTCCTGGTACTACCAGCCCCATCTGAACACGCGCGCCACGGTGGCGGCCGTCGCCGCGGACTTCGCCGCCGCCTTGCGGGCCATCGCGGCCGACTGCCGGGGTGACGAGACGTGAGCGGGCTGCGAAGCAATCGCGACTACCGTCTCCTGTGGACCGGGCAGGTCGTGTCCGAAGCCGGGTTCAGCACCACCATGATCGCCTTTCCCCTGGTGGTACTGGCGATCACCGGCTCCGGTGTCCAATCGGGACTCGTCGTCGGTGCGGTGGCGATCGCCCAGCTGGTCGCCGGGCTGCCTGCCGGTGCGCTGGCGGACCGCTGGTCCCGCAAACGGATCATGCTCGGCTGTGAGGCCATGCAGGCGATCGCGGCCGTCGTGCTCGTCCTCGCGCTGTGGCGGGACGTGGCGGGAGTCGGTCTCCTGGTCGTCGTCGCGGTGGTGATGGGAGTGTGCCGTGCCTTGTTCGAACCGGCGGAGGAGGCGAGCCTGCCGCTGCTGGTCCCGGCCGACCAGGTCCCGTCGGCGGTCTCGCTGAACGCCGCGCGAACGAGCGCCGGACAGCTCTCGGGTACCGCGCTCGGCGGCTTCCTGTTCTCCTTGGGCCGGTTCGTGCCGTTCGTTCTCGACGTCGTGACCCACCTCGTCGCCTTCGTGTCGCTGTTGTTCGTCCGGCTGCCGGCCCGCCGGACCACGGCCTCCCGCCCACCCGCGCATCTGGGCCGGGAGATCGCGGAAGGACTGAACTGGGTGTGGCGGCAACCGCCGCTGCGCGTCACGACGTTCTGCGTGATCAGCCTCAACCTGTTCTTTTCGGCCTACTACCTGGTGATCATCGTGCTCGCCGACGGCCGGGGCATGCCGTCGGGGGAGATCGGCGTCATGGCCGCGATGCTCGGCGGCGGCGGGGTGCTCGGCGCGCTGGCCGCACCCGTCCTGTACCGCAGGTTCAGCCCGTACGTGTTGATCGCCGGGGTGTTCTGGGCCTTGACCGTCCTGACACCGCTCGCGATCTTCGTGCACAGCGGATACCTCATGGGCCTGCTGTTCGCGGGGATCGCCTTTCTGCCGCCCGCCGCCAACACGGCCATCAGCACCTACCAGCTGCTCACCACACCCGACGAGTTGCGCGGCCGCCTCGGTGGCGTGCTGGGGGTGACGGGCGGTCTGGCCGCCGCGCTCGGGCCCGCACTGGGCGGGTGGCTGGTCGAGTTCCTGCCCGGCTCCACGGCGGTGCTTGCGTGCGCGGGCGCCATCGCGGTCGTCACGCTGCTCACCACCTTCAACCGCACACTGCGCGGGCTTTCCGCCACGTCCGCACCATCCGAAGTGAAAACCACCGTAAGTTGAGGAGAGAGAACCGATGGACGACAACACCACGTTCCAGGTCCTGATCAATGACGAAGAGCAGTACTCGCTTTGGCCCGCGGACAAGGAAATCCCCGAAGGCTGGCGTCCCGATGGCAAAACGGGCACTCGCCAGGAGTGCATGGACCACGTGGACGAGGTCTGGACGGACATGCGTCCCCGAAGCTTGAGGGAGCGCATGGCAGCCGAATGACCGGTCGCGGTGCCCGCGGCGGTGGCCGCACCCGCCCGGGCACCGCCCGCTTCCCGAGCGGTGCGTTTCGAATTGTTGAGGGGTAAGGCAAATGTGGCGTGTTCTGTCGCTCGCCCGCACAGGCCGGACCCGATGTCGCGAAAGCCACATTCGGGACATCTGATGTCGCGAAAGTGGCTTTAGCGACACCACCGGGCCGTCGCCGCCCCCCCAGACCGCAAGCCACGGGGTGATTGGGACATTAC
>NZ_JBHXJK010000015.1:0-31597 GCF_042723255.1 Amycolatopsis thailandensis | reverse complement strand
GTTCTTTTGTGGGTCGTGTTGGCCCGCCCCCCCCACACCTCCGGGCCTTCGCCGCCGCCCGAGACCGCATGCCTCGGGGTGATGGGGACTTTCCGCGCGTGTGATGAGGGGAAAGTCCCCTTCGCCTCGCAGATCGCCGTCGCGCGCCGGTCCGTGAAGGCCTCCTTGAGAGACCCAGGGTCCCTCGACACCCACTGGGCCACGATCGCGGCCCAGTCACTCAACTGCGCAGAGCAGTAGGCCCCACGTGGTGAGTGTTCGGCGCGAGATGCTTTTGAACCGTCTGAAGCTTAGGGAGATGTACCCAAGAATGTTGGCTTAGCGCTTGCTCATGCCCCGCTGTTACCCAGGCTGAAGCAGTCGACCGCGAGAGCCTGTCCAGGCGACTCGAATGGACAGTTGGACGGGGCGGCCTGCCCGTTTCCGAGCGCCATTTGGACACCGGACTACCCGCGTACTCTGCGGAATCGCCGGGTTCCCGGACACCCCGACGAGCAGCGAGGAGCATCATGCCCGAACAGCGCACCGCCCTGGTCACCGGAGCCAACCGAGGGCTCGGGCAAGCGGTCGCCGCCGAACTCGCCCGGCGTGGCCTGAGGGTCGTGCCCACGTCACGGCAGCCGGGCGAAGCGGGCGTGTCGCAGGTCTTGGACGTCACCGACGCCGCAAGCGTACGGAGCGCCGGAGAGCAGGTCGGCGAGGTGGACGTGCTGATCTGCAACGCGGGTGTCCTGCTCGATCCCGGCAACGATCCGCTGTCGGTGCCGCTGGATCTCGTCGAGCGCAGTCTGGCGGTGAACCTGCTGGGCGGCTGGCGGGTGGCACAGACGTTCCTCCCGGGGATGATCGCCCGAGGCTGGGGCCGGGTGGTCTTCGTCTCCAGCGACGCCGGTTCCTACGACCGGGGCCTTTTCACCGGCGCACCGGGCTATTCGGTGTCGAAGGCGGCGCTCAACGGACTGACCATGATGCTGGCCTCGCATACGAAGGGATCCGGGGTGCTGGTGAACGCGGTCAACCCCGGTCCGACACGGACCAGGATGATGCCGATGGCGGAACGATCGGTCGAGGAGTCCGCGAACGACATCGTCCACGCGGCCACCCTTCCCGATGACGGCCCGTCCGGAATCCTCCTGGAGAACGGACAACCCGCTCCCTGGTAACGCATATTCTCGAAGCTTTCGCGCTTAAGACGGCAGGTCGGCGCACACCCTCGCGAGCCACGTAACGACGTCGGCGGACCCGCCGACCCTCGTTGTGCGGTGACCGCTATCGGAACGAGGGTGCGCGTGGCGATCGAGGCCGGCCTGATGAAGATCGGTGGCTCCATCGCCACCGCGTGCGGGAAGCTCTGGCTCGCCGAACGCAAACGAAAGGCCGAACGCGAGCTCGGTCTCGCCGAACTCGCTCAAGCGCGGGGACTCGGGCTGCTCCCGCAGCAGAGGTTGCAGAAGCAGCTGAAGGAACTGACCGAGACGATCGCGAAGAAGCTTTCGGTCGCCGTCGCCACCGAGTTCCCGCGGCTGCCGGACAACGAACGCGCGGCGGCCATCGACGCCGTGGTGAAGACCCTGGATATGGCCGACCTCAGCGACTCCGCCCTGTTGCGCGCGGACATGAGCCTCGACGGACTCGAAGAGGCGCTCGCCGAGCCGGTGCGTGTGGTGCTGGCCGGTGCCCATCTGGGCCCGGAGACGACCGCGTACTTCGAGCTGGTTCTGTGGGAGGCCGTGGCGTACTTCGCCGAGATCATCGTGTCCCTGCCGGGGTTCCAGAGCCGGGCGCTGCGCGAGCTGCTGACCCGCGAGTCCACGATCATCGACAGCCTGCGGGAGATCTTCGATCGCATGCCGCAACGCTCGGACACGGGGGAGCGGCCTGTCACGAAAGCCGAGATCGCCTATTCGCGGGAGATCGCGCGCAAGCTCGACCTCGTCGAGTTGTTCGGCGTGACCTCGATCAGTCCGAAAAGACGGCTGCCGTTGAGCGTCGCGTACGTCGGCCTGACGGTCCTGGCCGATCGCGGCCGGGGAGGCGCGATGTACCGGCTGGAAGACGCCGACGTCGCGAGATCGGTCGACGAGCGCGGCGTCGAGGCGGTGCTCTCGCAGAACCCGCGGCTGCTCGTCCGCGGCGAGGCGGGATCCGGGAAGACGACGTTGCTCCGCTGGCTGGCCGTCAACGCGGCCCGCGCCGGTTTCGAAGCGCCGTTGCAGCGCTGGAACGATCTGGTGCCGTTCTTCGTCCAGCTACGGCGGTACAGCGACAAACCGCTGCCCGGACTGCAAGACCTCAACGCCGGCATCGGCTGGCAGGTGATGGCCGACGCGCCGCGGGGGTGGATCGGCTCGGTACTGAAGGACGGCCGTGGCCTGATTCTCGTGGACGGCCTCGACGAGCTGCCGGAGTCACGGAGAAAGCACGTCCACGACTGGCTCGAAGACCTCGTCGCCGCGTATCCGGGCTGCCGTTACGTCCTGACTTCGCGCTCGCCCGCGGTCACCGACGACTGGCTGGAGAACGCCGGCTTCCGGCACGCCGAACTCCAGGCCATGAGTCCGAGCCATGTCGCCCTGTTCGTCCGCCACTGGCACGAGGCGGCGGGAGTCGACGAATCCGAAGAAGGACGACAGGACCTCGAAATGCTCCGGGGCAGGCTCGTGGCGTCGATCGACGCGAGTCTGGCGCTCAAGAGCCTGGCGACGAATCCCTTGCTGTGCGCACTTCTGTGCGCCCTGAACCGTGACCGGCGGAGCAGCCTTCCCACCCGCCGGATCGAGCTCTACCGGACCGCGCTGGAGATGCTGCTCAGCAAACGCGACTCCGGCCGCGACGTGGTGGACAAGCTTTCGGAAGAGCTCTCCGTCGACGACAAACTCCAGGTCCTGGCCGACCTTGCCTACTGGTACACGGAAACCGGGCTGGCGACGGCCGAGCGTGATCGCGTGCTGTACCAGATCGAGCTGAGCCTGCGGAATTTCAGCGGCCGCCATCTCGACCCCGAAGACGTCTACCGGCATCTCCTGCTGCGTACCGGTGTGCTGCGCGAGCCGGTCGTGGGCCGGGTCGACTTCCTGCACAAGACGTTCCAGGAATTCCTGTGCGCGCGCAGGATCATCGAAAGCGACTTGGGCGAGAAGCTGATTTCGAAGATCCGGCACGAACAGTCCTACGAGATCATCGTCATGGCGGTGGGGCAGGCGCGCCCCCGGGAGCAGAACCGCATCTTCACGAAGCTCCTCCGCAAGGTCGCCGCGGCGGAGAACGAAACCGATCGCAAACGGCTCAAGCTGCTCGTCGTGCGTTGCCTGGAAACCGCGAACAGGCTCAGCCCGGACCTGTACGAGGAGGCGCTGGACGAGATCCGGGAGATCATCCCGCCCCGCACCCTCGACGAGGCAAGGTCACTGGCCATGAGCGGCGCGGACGCCCTGCGCTACCTGACGGTGTCCGACCTCCGGCCCGACGAGGCGGTGGCCAGCATCCGGACCGCGGCGCTGGTCGGCGGAACGGAGGCACTCGAACTCATCACCGCGATCGCCGAGCGCTACTCGTTCGCTTCGATCGGCGACGAGCTCGTCAGCGTCTGGCCGTTCTTCGAGTCTGTCGAGTTCGCCCAGCGCGTGTTCAAGAAGGCGCCTTCGGACGCGATGACGCTCGTCTTGGACGACATGACCGTGCTACCGGGGGTGGAGGTTTCGCCGTTCTCCGCCGTGGTGTGCGAGTTCGCCGGCGCGGTGAAACCGGCCGACCTGGCGACCGCGGCGAATCTGCGGACGCTCGTGGGCGCACGCCTGTCGGGCTGTCCGGCGGCAGCCGATCTGTCGTGGCTGCGAGACTGCGACGGTCCCGTGGCCACGGTCTCGGCGACGCGCTGCGAGAACCTGCGCGACATCAGCGCACTCGAGTCGCTGCCCGGTCTCACTCGGCTGAGCCTGCTCGACATCGCGCCCTCGGTGGATTTCTCCCGGCTGGCGGAGCTGAAAGGACTGGTCGAGCTCGAAGTGGGGCCGACCGACCAGGTCACGGCTTCGCACCTGGTCACCAGCCTGCCGGACCTCGAAACGCTCGGACTGAGCAGCTGTATCGGGCTCGCGTCGATCAGCGACCTCGGCGCGCACGGGTCGTTGCGGCGGCTGAGCCTCGACGACTGCCACGCGCTCACGCGGGCGGGCGACCTCACCGGATTGCTGCCCAGGCTCGAATCCCTCGTGCTGGAGGAGATTCCGCAGCTGGAAGATCTCGAAGGCACGGGCGGCGCGGGGCACGTCCGGTCGCTGGCCGTCCGCTGGTGTGATTCGTTCGCCTCGCTCGAAGGGATCGAAGCCTTCACCGGACTCGAAGAGCTGTCGCTGATCGAGCTGCGCTCCCTGTCGGACCTGTCCCCGCTGGCCGAGCTCAAGGAGCTGAGACGGCTGAGGCTGCGGGATTGCCGTCGCGTCCGCGACCTGTCGATCCTCGATCGGCTGCCACGGCTACGGGTCCTGGACACCGTCGGGTCCGGCGTCCAGCCCACTCCGCGTCACCTCGCCGCGTATCCGCGGATCCGGTTCTCGGACAACACCAGGGCCCAGGCACGCGACGACTGGTGATCGCGCCGACTCCTTGACAGCCTCCGGCCTCGTTCATACATTCATACAGGCGTTGTCAATCTGTATGAATGACGCTGGGAGTTGATCCGCATGCGACTCGGCAAGACCGCCGTCGTCCTCGGTGGCAGCGCCGCCGGGCTCTGTACCGCCGGAGCACTCGCCCCGTATTTCGACCGGGTCCTGGTACTCGAACGCGACGAGCTCCCGGCCGAGGCCGAACACCGGCGCGGCGTCCCGCAGAGCAAGCATCCGCACTTCCTGCTGAACTCCGGCCGCCGCGCGATCGGCGCGCTGTTCCCCGGGTTCGAAGACGACCTCATCGCCGCCGGCGGGCTGCATCTCATGCCGTCCATGGACGCCGCCTACCTCGACGGCGAAGGCTGGTCGGCGCGCAAACGCAGCGCGATGACGATGATCTACAGCTCACGGATCCTCATCGAACGCGTGCTGCGCGACAAAGTCCGGGAGTTGCCCAACGTCGAGATCCGCGAAGGCGTCACGGTGAGCGGATTGACCACACGTGACGGCGAAGTCATCGGAGTCGGCCTGTCCGGCGACGAGCCCGTCGACGCCGAATTCGTGGTAGACGCGATGGGCCGCGGTTCCTCCGTCGGTGCCTGGCTGGCGGCGGCGGGCTGGCCCGAGCCCGAGGTGCGGACCCTCGACGCCAAGGTCACCTACACGTCGCGCTGGTACGACCTGCCCGCACCCGACGAGCGACCCGGGTCCTGGTGGTGGCAGCACCTGGTGATCATGCCGACCCCCGACAAGGGCACGCATCCGGACGAGCACGAGTTCCTGGTGAACTTCTTCCCGATCGAGGGCAACCGGGTCATCGCGTGCATGGGCTCGTGGGGACTCGAAATGCCGCGGACCACCGAGGCCTTCGTCGAGTCGGCCCGCCGGGTGCGGGCACCGCTGTTCGCGGCCGCGATGGACCGGTCCACCCCGACGTCCGAGGTGCACCTGACGCGGTCGACAGGCAACAAGTGGCGGCGCTACGACAAGCTCCGGACCCCGCCGGGACGGCTGGCGTTCGTCGGGGACTCGATCTGCGCGTTCAACCCGTTCTACGCGCAGGGAATCAGTTCCGCCGCGGGTTCGGCGCTGCTGCTGCGCGAGCACCTCGCCCACGCCGATCGTCTCGACGGGCAGTTCTCTTCGGCTTTCTTTGCCGCGCAACGAAAGTTGCTCAACGTCCCGTGGAGCCTCGCGATGGCGAGGGATCAGGGTTACGCCTGCGCCGTGGGCACCGAAAAGGCCGGCGAATGGAAGCGCCGCCTGCTTTCGGCGATGTCCGGACCGGCGTTCAGGCTTATCGTCGGCGCCGCCCGCGAGGACGACGTGGTCGACGAGCACTTCGCGAAGGTGTTCAACCTCGACGAGTCGTTGCGCGACATGATGACGAATCCGAGGGTGATCGCCGGGCTCCTGCGCTACCGGGTGCGGGCCGCGCTGGGGCGGCACCGGGTTCCCTTCGACTTCGACGCCCGCGCCGAACCGCCGGTCACGGACTATTCACCGGGAGGCGGCGCCGCGAAACCGGCGGTCTCCCGATGAGCGCCGTGTGCGGGCCGGACGCGGAGGCCGTCACACGCGGTCTCGGCTTCGACTGCCACGACGTCACCCCGTGGCTCTCGATCCGCCCTCCGTGGGAGGCGGCGCATTGGACGATGCCGCTGCTGGAACTGCTCGTTCTCGGCGGAGCCGTCTTCGCGCTGGTGCACGCCGTCCGCCGTCATCGTCAGGGCGATTCGACGAACCTGGCGTTGTGGTGCGCTTCGCTGGTCTACCTCTTCGTCATCGAACCACCGCTGTACTTCCCGGAGTGGTTCGGCCTCGAAGGTCAGTATGGATTCATCTTCGCCCACAATCGGTTCACCGTGCAGTTCATGTGGGACCGGCTGCCGCTCTACATCGTGGCGTTCTACCCGATGATCAGCCAGCTCGCCTACGAGCTCGTCCGGTCACTCGGGATCTTCCGCGCCCGCGGCGCGGCGATCGGCGCGGTGGCGGTCGCTTTCGCCTGTCAAGTGTTCTACGAGGTCTTCGACCATCTCGGCCCGCAACTGAAGTGGTGGGCCTGGAACGGGAACAACCGGATCGTCAACCACCCGGCACTGGATTCCGTGCCGATGAACAGCATGCTGCTCTTCGCCTCCGTTTCGATGGGCGCGATGACCTGGCTGGTGGTGCGCCTGGCGGGCGGACCACGGCGCGGCTGGTCGCTCGCGGGTCGCGTCGCGCTGGCGGGTGTCCTCACCCCGCCGACCATGGCGATCGCGGGCCTCCCGTCGAGCCTGTTCGACGGGAACACGACAGCGCAGGCTTGGATTCTCGGCGTCGAGCTGGCCTCGCTGTGGGTGGCGGGCACCTGGATCTTCGTCCGGCACCGAAGCCCCGGCGACCCTTTGACGCCCTTCGCCCGGGTCTACCCCGCCGTCTACCTGGGCGGGCTGGCCGTGTTCTGGCTGGGCGCCTTGCCGGGCCACCTCTCCGCCGAGGGTGGCATCACCGAAGACGGCACCCCGGTCGGGAGCGGGCTCTACGTGCTGGCGTGCTTCGCGGGCGCCGGGCTGATGCTGGCCGCGCTGTACCGCGTACGTCGTGGGACACCTGCCACCGTCTGAGATTCTTCGTTCGGGGAAGATGGAGCGATGGGGCACCACGGATGGCAGGGGAACCCACCCGGAACCGAGCAGGAGGCTCGCCGCCGGATCCTCGACGCGGCGATGGCCTGCATCGACCGGGTCGGCCTCGCCAAGACCAGCCTCTCCGACGTCGCCGCGGAGGCGGGCGTGACCCGGCAGACCGTCTATCGCTACTTCCCGAGCCTTGCCGACATCCTCGGCGCTGTCGCGCTCGACAGGGTCGAGGAGTTCGCGAGGCGGATGGAGCGGCATCTGGCCTCGTTCGGCGGCCCCGCCGAGGTCGCCGTGGAATCCGTGGTGTTCGGCGTCCGGGCGGTCCCCGAAGATCCCCATCTCGGGCTGCTCCTCAAGGCGGGTGAAGCCGACGTCTTCACCATCGCGGTCGCCTCGTCGCAGTCCTTCTCGCTCGGTGCGCGGATCCTCCGCAACGTGCCGGTCGATTGGAAAGCCGTGGGCGTCACGACGGACGAGGACTTCGAAGGGCTCGCCGAAATGCTGATGCGGCTGTTCCTCTCGTTCCTGCGATACCCCTCGACCCCGCCCCGCACCGACGACGAACTCCGGGCGCTGGTTCGCCGCTGGGTCGGTCCCGCCCTGACCGCACGTCCGTGACAATCCAAACCCGTGAAGTATCGACGCGGATGGTAGTTATTCACCGACAATAATCAGGGTTCTTGCCCGTCCTTCACGATGCTGCCACCCTCGCCGAAGACGATCATCGGCGAAAGGGGAGCGCATGGGATGGTGGTGGCGGGAATTCTCCGGCGCCGCACCGTGGTCGCTGCTCGTCGCCGCGGCCGGTGCGGGCGTCGCCGAATTCGTGGCGCGGCTTCGCGGGAAACGACGTCGCCCGTTCGCGGTCGCCCTGGATTTCGCTTTGCTGGCTTCACTTCTCGCGGTACTGCTGGTCGTTTTCGTCCCGGCGCCGACGGCCGCGCGTGGCTCGTCGGTGAGTCTTCATCTACTGGCGGACGTCCTGCCCGTCTTCAGTGACCGCCCGGACGTGGCCGTGGTTCAGTTGGCGGGCAACGTTTTCCTACTGGCACCGTTCGCGCTGCTGATCCCGGTGCGCTTCGGCGGGGCGTCGGTGCCCCGGATCGTCGTCTCGGCGTTCGCGGTGTCCGTCTCGATCGAATGTCTCCAGGTCTGGCAGGACGCCGGCCGGGTCGGCTCGCTGGACGACGTGCTGTGCAACACGGCGGGCGCCGCGCTCGCGGCCTGGTGCGGAAGTCGGTGGCGTGGCCGGACGGCGCCGTCGGGCACGGTCCGCGTGTGGCATCGGTCGGGAATCGAGGTCCATCGCCCCGGACCGGCGAACGCCCGCCGGGGGCAACGGCTGATCGGCCGCGTGACCCTGAGCGACCTTCCGCCGATGGCCGAAGGCGCGACCCTCGAAATCACCCTGTCCGAATCGGACGGTGGAGCGCTGCTCGTCTCGGCTCAAGCCTCGGTGGCGGCGTGAGCGCTACCTCGGCCGAGCGCCCGAGAGGACCGCGTCCAGGCTGGGGAGCCATCGCTGCCGGGGATCGGGTTCCACGAGCCATTCCGCGTGGGCCTCGACGCGTCCGGAGTCGGCGGGCAGGGGGAGCAGCGCACCCCAGGCAAGCACCTCGACGTGCCGCGGCAGGGCGATCCGAGGCGGGATCAGCCCATCGGTCTCCGCCAGTACGGCGACGCGCGGACCCTGCTGGGTCAGCACGGTCATGGCAGGACCCTCGCAACCGGTCTCGGCGAGCCGGGCGACGACCTGATTGCCGTGGATCTTCGGCAGGGTCACCGCGCAGATGCCGTTCCCCAGTACGAGGAAGGGCTGCGTGCCACGCCATTTCAGCGACCAGCCGAAGAGCCGGCCGTAGAAGGCGTCGCCTCGGGGGCGGATCGAATCCCGTGACGAGAGGGACTCGTCCGGAAGCACTTGCTGGTCCAGCGACATCGTCGGCGCCTTCCGAACGGCGGGTGGGGAGTCTCCTCAGCCTAACGGCACTCAGTGTCACTAGCAAGTCTGCTGCTACCGTCCCGCTATGACCGATTCGCCGCGCCGAGCGCCGGTGACCAGAGCCGGGGCGACCCCCGCGGGCAGGCGCCGCCTCCGTCGTGCGCTCGCCGCCGCGGCCGTGGACCTGTTCGTGGCCAAGGGATACGAAGCCACCACGGTGGACGAGATCGCCGCGGCCGCCGGGGTCGGTCGGCGCACGTTCTTCCGGTACTTCGACGCCAAGGACGACGTGCTCTTCGCCAACCACGACGAGATCGTGGCCGAGATGGAGGAGACCTTCGCCGGCGCGGATCCGGAGCGTGAGCCGGTGGAGATGGCCTGCGCCGCCGTCAGCCTCGTCCTCGAGTCCTATGCCGCGGAACTCGACGTTTCGCTCAAGCGGTTCACGCTGACGCGGACGGTGCCTTCGTTGCGGGACAAAGAGGTCGCGACCGTCGACCGCTATCAGCGCGTACTCGCCCGTTACCTGCGGGCGCGGTTCGCCGAACAGGGCGACGAGACGGCGAGCCTGCGGGCGGACGTGGCCGCCGCGGCGATCGCGGCCGCCAACAACCACGTGCTCCGGCGCTGGCTGCGCAGCGGCGGACAGGACGACATCACCGCGAGCGCGGCGGAAGCCTTCGCGCTGGTCATCGACGCTTTCCGGGGCGAACGCACGACAGCAGGGGAAACCACGGTGGTAGCCGTGATGACGACGGCGACACCTCTGCACGCCGTCATCGCCAAGGTGAACGCCGCCTTGAACGAGAAGTAGGCCGTCTGGCACTCGGTGCCACGAACTGTGTCGACTACGCAGGGTGAGTCGATCCGAAGGTAGGGTCACACCTGATGATCGACCGACAACGCCTGCGGGCGTGGTGGGCCGCCCTGCGGTACACGGCCTTCACCGGAACCGACGCCCCGCCGAAGCGTTCGGCGGGGTTGCGCTGGCTGCGCCTTCTCACGATCGTCGGCTGGGCGTTCTGGTCGGGTTTCGTCACGTTCTCGACCGTTTCGGTATTACCGCCCGCGAAGACGTTCAACGTGCTCGTCACCGTGCTGCCCTGCCTGCTCGCGGTGCGCTCGCCGCTGTGGGGATGGCGCCTGCTGATCGTCGGCATCGTGACCACCCCGATGACCCTGCCCGGTATCGCCGGCGCCTGGGGCTGGCATTGGGCGCCCGGCCTCGCGCTCACCGCGGCGCTCGTCTTCTACCTCGTGGGGGAGAGCAACGACCAGGCGGAACTGACCTGGGCGGGGCTGATCTCGTTCGCCGCCGCGGCGCCCTTCGTCCGGGACTGGCGGGACGCGGCCCTGCTCGTGATGCTGGGCGGGATAGCGTTCTTCCTCGGCAACACGGTCCGCCAGCGCAGGCTCGCCGAAGAAGAACGCAGGGCGCAACAGGAACGACGGCTCGCCGAGGAGGCCAGGGCGGCTCTCCTGGAAGAGCGCGCGGGCATCGCGCGGGAGCTGCACGACGTCGTCGCGCACCACATGTCCGTTCTCGCGTTGCGGGCGGACTCGGCCCGGTTCCGGTTCGCCGATCCGGGCAAGAACGGTCGCGAGGCCGAGATCTGGCAGGAGTTCGCCGACCTCGCCGGAACCGCCCGTGAAGGCCTGACCGAACTGCGCAGACTGCTCGGAGTGCTCCGATCCGAGGATCAGGCCCTGCTGGTCGCGCCGCAGCCGGGCCTGGCCAGGGTGGTCGAACTCGTCGACGGGGTGAAGGCCGCCGGGACCGCGTGCGAGCTCGAGCTGCGTGGCGACCTCGACGCGGTCCCGGTCGGGGTCGCGTTGTCGGTGTTCCGGATCGCGCAGGAGGCGCTGAGCAACGCGATCCAGCACGCTCCCGGCGCGTCGATCTCCGTCGAACTCGCGGCAGGCAGGGAATCCGTCCGGTTGTTCATCGAGAACGGTCCCGGCGACAGTCCGAAGAGGACAGATCAGACAGGGGGCGGGCACGGTTTGGTCGGCATGCGGGAGCGGGCCGCTATGCTCGCCGCGGAGCTCGAGGTGGGGGAGAGGCCGGACGGTGGTTTCCTGGTCGCCCTGACCGTTCCACTCGATCCCGAAGGGCAAGCGAAACCGTGATCTCGGTGGTCATCGCCGACGACCAGACCATGGTCAGGCAGAGTTTCCGTGCCGTGCTCGACGCGCAGGCCGACATGCGGGTGGTCGGAGAAGCCGCGGACGGGACCACCGCCGTCGCGCTGTGCGCCGAACTCGAACCGGACGTCGTGCTGATGGACGTGCGCATGCCCGAACTCGACGGGATCGAGGCGACCCGCCGGATCGTGGCGGGGCGGCAGGAAGTCCGTGTCCTGATCCTCACCACGTTCGACATCGACGAGTACGTGTTCGGCGGGCTGCGGGCGGGCGCCAGCGGGTTCCTGCTGAAGGACTCCCCGCTGGACGACCTGGTGACCGCGGTCAGAGTGGTCTCCGCGGGCAACGCACTCTTCGCGCCCACGATCACCAGGCGGCTGATCGGCGAGTTCACCCGCACCCACGCGTCCGCGCACACCGGCCACTCCCTCGTGGCCGAGCTGACCGCGCGTGAGACCGAGGTTCTCCGGCTGATCGCGCGCGGCCTTTCCAACGGGGAGATCGCCGAGGCGCTGGTGATCGTGGAACAGACGGCGAAATCCCACGTCAGCAGGGTGTTCGCGAAGCTCGGGGTGCGTGATCGCGCGCAGGCTGTCATGGTCGCGTACGAGGCGGGCCTCGTCGTTCCGGGCACCACGTCCTGATACCGGGCGCGACTTCAGCCCTTGAGCTCCGCCCGAAGGTGTTCCGCGAGGCGCACGGATGCCTCGATCTCTTCCCGCCTGATCGACACGCTCTCGACGTTGATGCCGAACGGCACGCCCAGGCCGCGGCAGTAGGACATCAGTTCGGTGGCCGCCGCGACGGCCACCTGATACGACGTTTCGAGGGTGTCGGTCGCGTGTCTGAGGTCGTTCTCGATCCACCGCGGTACGTCGACGCCCAGCCATCGCAGGAAGTCGAGGGTTTTCAACGATCCGCAGACCGAGAAGGTGAAGACGATCGGAACGGGCGCTTGTCCGCGTGCGACGCATTCGTAGTGGTAGTCGGAGACGAGGTTCTTCGCCGCGTTGATGTCGTAAACCACTTGGGTCACGAAGAACCGGCAACCGGCCTCTTGCTTCGCCAGCAGCCGCAGGTGTTCATCGTCCCGGCGGCTGTGACGTTCCGGAATCGCGACGCCGCCGAGCGACAAACCGGGGTTGGCGTCGCGCCGCAGTGCCTGGGCGTCGGCGAGTGACGTCATGGCGTCGACCTTGCTGGACGAGGCACCGACGAGAACCGTCATCACCCGCGCCGGGTCCTGGGCCGCCAACCAGGACCGCAGCTCCGACGGCGCGTACTTTCCGACCACCCGATAGACGATGACCGGGGTCTGCCAGCTCGCGAAGTTGTTCGCGAGGTAGTTCGCGGGGTCGAGGGTCGGCGAGAACGGGAACGGGCGCTGCGCCGGGTTCCGGGCCGCTTCGTCATCGATGTCGTAGAGGATCAGGCCGTCGAGCTTCAGAGGGCGCAAGCGAGCCATGGTGGCGTCGGCGATCTCTTGCACGCGATCGTGAGCGGTGGCCAGGCGTGGTGGTGTCAGGGAGAACAGCAGGAACTCACCCGCGGCACGGTCGATGAGGCGCACAAGGTCCATGAACGGACCGTAGCCGAAGCCGGAGAACCGGCGGCGCACGCCAGGTGCGACCCGGGTAGGGGGTCGCGCGAGATCCGATACCGGGGTAGTGGCGCCGAAACTGGTCCCCAGGGCGATGTTTCCCGGTTCGCTTCCCGAGATCGTTTCCCCATGAAGTGGTCGAAAGAGTTGCGTGCCAACCCGGTGCCGGTCGTCGTCGGCGGGGCGATGGCCGTGCTCGCCGTGGTCGCACTCGTCTGGTGGATTTCGGATACGCCGCTCGGCATCGATTCGGCGGTCTACCGGGCAGGCGGGTTCGCCGTCGTCCGTGGAGAAAGCCTGTACTCACCGCTGCGCGCGCTTCCCGGCTGGGCACTGGATCTGCCGTTCACCTATCCACCGTTCGCCGGGTTGCTCTTCACGTCGTTGACCGCTCTGCCCACCCAGCTGTGCTGGGGCCTGCTCGCACTGGCCGCGGCCCCGTCCCTCTACTTCGCACTTCGGCCCTTCGCCGCCCGGGCGCACCTGCCGGTGCTCCTGGTCGGTGCCTTCGCGCTGCAACCGGTGTGGCAGACCATCGGCCTCGGACAGGTCAATCTCGTGCTGATGGCCGCCGTGGTGGCGGACATGTTCCTCCTCCGCGATTCGCGCTACCGCGGGATCGCGATCGGGATCGTCGCGGCGATCAAGTTGATCCCGCTGATCTTCATCGTCCATCTGTTGGTGGTCAGGCGGTTCGCCGACGCGGCCCGGGCGCTGGCCGTCTTCGTCGGGGTGACGGCGTTCGCGATGGCCGTCCTCCCCGGAGATTCCTTGCGGTACTGGACCTCGGCGATCCTCAACGCCCATTTCGCCGCGACGAAGGGCTGGGTGGGGAACCAGTCATGGCAGGCCTTCGTCGCACGGACGATGCCGGACGGGACGGCGGCCACGGTGGTGATCGTGGCGTTCAGCGCGGTTTTCGCGACGCTGGCGATGTGGCTCGTGCACCGGCTCCACCGCGCCGGTGACGATCGTGCCGCACTGCTGGTCACGGCAGGCTGCTCCCTGCTGCTCAGCCCGATCTCCTGGACGCACCACTGGGTCTGGGTGGTGCCGGCGCTCGGCCTTCTCGCCGCCAGGGGACGTCGTGGGGGAGCGGTGGCGATCGCCGTCCTGTTCACGGGATGGACGGTCGCCGTCGTACCGGGGGGCGGTGGTGCCGAGCGTGACTGGACCTTCGTCGAGGCGATCGTCGGCAACGCGTACTTGATCGTGCTCGTCGCCGCAGGACTCGCCTGTCACCTTCGATTCTTCAGAATGTATAACGGCCTATACCGCACGGCGAACGCGAAAAACAACGTCAACCTTTAGGCAAACCCTCATCGACAAGAGCCGAGAAGAAGGTCCGTACGTCTTCGGCGAGCAGGTCCGGTACTTCCATCGCGGCGAAGTGGCCGCCGCGATGGAACTCCGACCAGTGCCTGACGTCGTAGAGTCGCTCGGCCAGTGGGCGCACCGATCGGGTGATGTCGTACGGGAAGACGGCTACGCCGAGTGGTACGCGGCAAGGCGCGCTCCCTCTCGGTGCGTCGTGGTGCAGCCGCGCGGAGGAGGCCGCGGTAGCGGTCAGCCAGTACAGCGAGACGTCGGTGAGCATCCTGTCGTCGCTGACCGGCGAACGAGGGTCGGTCCACTGTGCGAAGCGTTCGGCGATCCAGGCCAGCTGGCCGACGGGCGAGTCGGTCAGCGCGTAGCCGATGGTCTGCGGGGTGGCGGCCTGAAGTGCTTGGTACGGCGGGCGATTCGCCATCAGCTGCCGGACCTTGTCCAGCCGGGCTTCGTCCTCTTCGGACAGTTCGACTCCGGTGTCCGGATCCGGCCGGGTCGGCAGGTAGTTCACGTGCACCCCGACAACCTGCTCCGGCGCCACCGCGCCGAGTGCCATCGAGATCCCCGAACCGAAGTCACCGCCCTGTGCTCCGTAGCGCTCGTACCCGAGGCGGCGCATCAGTTCGGCCCAGGCTCGGGCGATCCGGTCGATGCTCCAGCCGCGTTCGTGGGTCGGACCGGAGAAGCCGTAACCGGGGATGGAGGGAATCACCAGGTGGAAGTCGCGTGACAGCGGCTCGATCACGTCGAGGAACTCCAGGAAGGAGCCGGGCCAGCCGTGGGTGAGGATCAGCGCGAGCGCGTCCGGGTTCGTGGACCGGACGTGGACGAAGTGGATGTTCTGGCCTTCGATCTCGGTGGTGAAGTGCGGGAGCTCGTTGAGTTCGGCTTCGTGGGCGCGCCAGTCGTATCCGGTGCGCCACCGCTCGGCCAGCTCTCTGAGTCGTGCCAGCGGGAAGCCGTAGTCCCAGCCGGCGTCGGCGACCTCGTTCGGCCAGCGGGTGCGGGAAAGCCGGTCGTTCAAGTCGTCGAGGTCGGCTTGGGGGATTTCGATGCGGAAGGGTTTGATCAAGATCCGGCGCTCCAGTCGATCATTTGGCAACTAAACGTTTGCGTGCCCAACGATAGCGCAATCGTTCGGGTACCCAACGATTCGTTAGACTCGTCACATGGAGAACTTTTCGGAAGAGCCGCACGCCAGGTGGCAGGAGTTGCCCAGCTGGCTGCTCACCCAGACCGCGAACCACGCGCATCGCCTGGTGACCGACGGGTTCTCCGCCGTCGACGCCCGTGGCTATCACTTCCGGGTGCTGGCGACGTTGGACGAGTTCGGGCCTGCCAGCCAGGCGACACTGGGCCGCCGCAGCGGCATCCACGTGAGCGAGATGGTCGCAACGATCAACGAGCTCGCCGAGCGCGACCTGGTCGAACGCGCCCCGGACCCGGCCGATCGGCGGCGCAACGTCATCTCGCTGACGGCCGCGGGCAAGCGGCAGCTCCGGCGACTGGAAAAGCAGCTGGCCGAGCGTCAGGACGAACTGCTGGCGCCGTTGTCGGCCGATGAGCGGGAGCGGCTGGCCGCGCTGCTCACGAAGCTGCTGGAGCACCACGACCGGCGGACCGGGGAGGGCTGAAGGCGTCCTTCGGCACGTCAGACGAGGTGAAAGGCCCCTTCGCTCCTTCTGCCGTGGCCAGGGACCGTGCGGCTTGCCATCCGGGGAGAGGGGTGTGTCCGGCCGGCCACCGGACCGGTCACGCGGGCCAGTGTGGTTTCAGGTGATCCAAAGGGCCCGAAATCCACGCGGCTAGAAGCCCTGAACCGACGCGAGAAACGCCTGGCGGGCGTCGGAAGTGCTGTGTTGCGGCCAAAGCGCCTGAAGAGGTACGTGCACTTCCGGCCGCAGCGCGATGACCTGGACCGCGCCGCCCGCGGCCGGCCCGGGCGAGGCGGTCACGAAGGCGACACCGTCGCTGTCGAGTACGGCGGTGACCGGTGGGGTCCCCTGGATCGGGTTGCGGCGGACGCGGGGCTCGAATCCCGCGTCGCGGCAGAGGTTGACGAGCAGATCGGTGTATCCGGACCGGCCGGGATTTCCCCAGACGATGATCTCCTCGCCGTCGAGGTCACTCAGGGCGAGATCGTCCCGCCCGGCCAGGCGGTGGCCCGCGGCGACGGCGACGTTGAGCCGTTGCCGGATCAACGTGGTGCCGACCAGGCCGTGCGCGAGGGTCAGCGCGCGGCCGAGGCCGAGGTCGAGTTGGCCGCCGAGCAGCTGTGCGACGAGTTCGTCGGGGTAGCGCTGGTTGACGTCGATGATCAGCTCGGGGTCCGTGTGGTGTTTGCGCAGCAGTGCGGTGACTTCGTCTCCGGTGACGGCGGGGGTGTGGCCGACGCGGAGTCGTTCCGGTTCGCTCCGGCCGATGCGCCGGGCACGCTGGACGGCGGAGTCGGCGATGCCGTGCAGGAGGTGGGCGTCGTCGATCAAGGCCTGTCCGGCGGGGAGGACGGTGACCCCGGTGGCGCTCCGCTCGAGCAGGGGGACGCCTACTTCCCGTTCGAGCGTGCGCACCGAGGTCGACAGCGCCTGCTGGCTCAGGTGCAGCCGGGCCGCCGCGCGGGTGAAGCTGCCTTCTTCGGCGACGGCGATGAGGTGGTTCAGCTTGTACAGATCCAGGCCCACCCCGGTGTTCCCCTTCGCGTTCGGTCTGCTGCGTCCTGATCAGACTAGGGGTCAGCGGGTGGTGTAGCCGCCGTTCGGGAACAGGGTCTGGCCGGTGAACCAGGCGCCGTCGGTGGCCAGGAAGCGGATGATCGGCACGATGTCCTCGATTTCGGTGAGTCGTCCGCCCTTGGCCTGCGACTTGTGGAATTCGACCCGCTCGGGGGTTTCCTGCGGGTAGAAGAACGGGGTGTCCATCGGGCCGGGGGCGACGACGTTGACCGAGATGCCGCGCTCGGCGAACTCCTTGGCGGCGGCCCTGGTGAAGTGCTCCAGCGGGGCTTTGCCGCCGGCGTAGGTGGAGTAGCCGTCGGTGAAGGCCGCCAGGAGCGAGGTGCCGAGGCTGATGATCTTGCCGTTGTCGGAGAGGCGTCGTCCGGCTTCCTGGATGAAGAAGTAGGCGGCTTTGGCGTTGACCGCGAACATGCGGTCGTAGTCCTCCTCGGTGGTTTCGAGGATCGGCTTGCGCAGGACCATGCCGGTGGTGTTGACCGCGATGTCGGCGCCGCCGAAAGTGTCGACGGCGGTGTCGAAGAGGCGGCGGACGTCGGCGACCCGGGTGAGGTCGCCTTGGACGGCGATGGCTTCGGAGCCCGCGTTACGGACGGCTTCGACGGTCTTTTCGGCGTCGGCCGCGGAGGCGTCTCCGTGATAGTGGACGACGATCTTGGCGCCGGCCTGGCCGAGGGTGGCGGACAGGAGTCCGCCGAGGTTCTTCGCGCCGCCGGCGATGACCGCGACCGTGCCGTTCAGGTTCTGTTCGCTCATGTTCCCGACGGTAGGAGCCGGGGGTGCCGGCTGGGAAACACAAGATCGAGGTGGGGTCACAAGCCCGGTTTGTGGCGTTTCCCACGTACTCCGGTGTGCGATTCTTCGGAATCGAACGGCGAGATGACCTCGCATTGTGGACACTCTGAGCGTGCTCCGTGAAGTCGACGACCTCGATCAGACCGCTGTTCCCGAGACGGCGCCCCGGCAGGGGCGTCCGGCGCGTGTGACCGAGAGAGCCCTCGACAGGCTGGCGCGGTCGCCCTATCCGAGGGCGATCCTGCTCTACCTGGTGATTCGTACGGCGAGTGTCCAGTTGCTCGATCTGCTGGCCGCCCGGCGTGGTGCGACGCTGACCGATCGGCTGACCGCGTGGGACGGGCAGTGGTACCTGCGGTTGGCGGTGCACGGGTACGCCGATCTGCCGGGGACCCTGGACGCGGCGAGGCAGCCGTACTCGGACGCGCCGATGGCGTTCTTTCCGCTGTATCCGAAGCTTGTCGGTGCGGTGATGTGGCTCGGGTTCGATGTCGTCACGGCGGCGCTGGCGGTGTCGGTGCTGGGTGGTCTGGTGCTGGCGTGCGGGTTGATCCGGATCGGGCGGGCGGTGTCGCCGGAGCGGGGTGATCGGACCGGGTTGCTGCTGGTGGCGTTGTGGGCCGGGGCGCCGATGGCGATCGTGTTCTCGATGGCCTACACGGAGGCGATGTTCTGCGCGTTCGCGGTGTGGGCGCTGGTGGGTGTGCTGGAGCGGCGCTGGTTGCTGGCCGGGTTGTGCGCGTTCGGGGCGGGATTGTCGAGGTCGACGGCGGTGGTGCTGGTCGCGGTGGTGGTCGTCGCGGCGTTGATCGCGGTCTTCCGGCGTACCGACAAGCGCTGGTGGGCGTTGGTGGGTGCGGTGATCGCGCCGCTCGGGGTGGTGGGGTACCTGGGGTTCGTCGCGTACCGGACGGGGAGCTGGACCGGGTGGCAGGACATCGAGCTGCGGGGTTGGAACACCGAGTTCGACTTCGGGGTGGAGACCGCGGATTCGGTGCTGACGCGGTTGACGGGTGACGAGTCGGTGTTCAGCACGCTGACGGTGCTGTTGCTGCTGGGGGCGGTGGCGCTGGCCGTCGTGGCGGTGTTCGTCCGGGTGCCGTGGCCGTTGACGCTGTACGGCGCCGGGGTGTTGTTGCTGGCGATCGGCACGCGGGGGCTGCCGGACGCGAAGATCCGGTTCATCCTGCCGGCTTTCCCGGTGTTGATCCCGATCGCGATCGGGTTGTCGAAGCGGCGGACGGCGACGGCGGTGGCGGTCGCGGCGGCGTGGGTGGTGCTGGGTGCGTGGTTCTCGGCGCATGCGCTGACGGCGTGGCGGTACGCGATCTAGATAGCTTGCCGGTTGCGGTGGTCGGCGACGTGGACTCTGGTGGCGCAGCGGGTGGAGCAGAACCGGCGGCGTCCGTTGCGGGAGACGTCGACGTAGACGGTTTCGCAGCCTTCGCGTGAGCAGACGCCGAAGCGGTCCGGGGCGTCGCAGACGAGGTGTGCGAGTCCTCCCGCGGTGTAGGCCCGGACCCGGGGGACCGTGCCGGCCTGGGCGTCGACGTAGTGCAGGTGGGGTGCCTTGCCGTCGTGGGTGGAGATGTAGGGCTTGGACGCGGAGTCGTGGAGCAGCGCGTTGACGAGGTCGACGCGGGCGGCGGGTTCCGCTTCGAAGACGTGCCGGAGCCGGGTGGTCCAGGCGCTGATCTCGGTGGCTTCGTAGGCCTCTACGGCGGGGACGGTCATGCGGTCTTTGAAGATCGCGGTCAGGGTGGCTGGGTCGGCGGTGTCGGCGAGGTTGATCAGGTCGGCGGCGATCTGCGCCGCGGCACCGCCGTAAGGGTTGAAGTGCATTGACTCATTACAGCACGATCGAGGCATGGAATCGAACCTGTGCCCGCGGTGCGGCTGGCCGACGGCGGAACTGCCCGGAAGCGCGACGGACTCCCACCGGGTCTCCCAGGGGAGGCTGGAGTACGTCCGGTGTCTGTGCGGGAGCTGGCTCGCGCGGGTCGATGGCGTCGTTATCGGCGCGACGAAGTCCCAGTCGGGTCAGGCCAATGTCGCGTAGCTGATCTTGGAATGCGCCCTTCGGCGGCTGTCGGTCCAATCGATCAAGCTGGACATGTCGCCGGCGGTGACCTCGGGGCGTGACTGTCCGCAGGTGGCGCCGACTGGGATCGCGGTGCCTGATTTGGGTGCTTTGCGTAGTTTTGCGAGGTGGCAAAGGGGACTCATTTATGCGGTAAGTCGAATATGGCGTGGCCGATCTTGCAGGGCAGGCCTTCTTCGCTGCCTTGAGGGCAGGGTTCGGACTGGCACGCGGGCTGGTCATGGCCCGAGTGTCCTCATGGGACAGTTGGCGGCGATTGGGTGTCCGATTTGTGTTTATATGGGCTGTTCTGCGTGGGGTCGTGAGTGATGAAGAGGGTTCTAACCCTCTTTATCACTCACGACCCCTTCGCGAAGTCACGCAAAGTGCCCAAAACGGGCGCTCCAGCTGGAAGGTGTGTCTCTTGTGGACGGTCGAGGTTGCGATCTGCTCCCGCGGCCAGTTCAGGGCCGGCCGCCGAGAGCCCTGCCTGGCAGGAGACTCGATCACGCCTGCCCCTCAAGCCCCGAAACGCCACTCGCGACCCCATCGGCCAGGGCGGCCAAGCGCGCGACCTGCGGCGACCGCCACCGGTGACGATCAGAACCTGCTCAAGATCAACTTAGGCTCCGTGGCATCGGGGCAGGTCCGGCTCTGACGGACGGCGTGTGTGAAGTCGATTGTCCGGAACCCCGTCCTGCTCCGCTATTGACAAGATCGTAATCCGCCCAATACTTTTTCGTTCGTCACGTTGATGACGAACTGGGGATTGGGGGTAAGTGCGATGAAGGCTGTTCGTTTCTTCACGCGTTCGATGCTGCGCAGCATTCGCAGCAAGGAGTCGGGCTGGGTCATCTACTACATGGATTACTGAGTCTGAAGTGTTTTCCGGTTGCGGCGGCGATCTCGGGATCGCCGCCGCAACCACTTGTTCTGGGGGAACAATGCACACCATCGTCGACGGCGTGCCGGGCGGTCTGATGGCCGATCCGCTGCGCCATCTCCTGACGTGGGACCGGGCGGGCAAGCCGCCGGTCGTCCTGTTCGAGCCGGGTCGCTACCTGGTGTCCGACGCGGAGATCGTCCGTACGGTCCTCGCGAGCACGACCGAGCCTTTCGAGGCCCGCGCCGCCACGTTGGGGGCGGTCTCGGACTGGATCCCGGGTTCGGAGAAGAGCCGCCCGGTGAACGCCGCCATCGCGCGGGAGCTGGACACCGTGTTGCGTTCGCTGCCGCAGGAGCGGATCGAGGAGGAACTGCGGTCCGCGATGGGCGGCGAGGACTGGCCCTCGGCGGTCTCGGGCCTCTACCTGCGGTTGTTCGGCGATCGGCTGCTACCCGATCTCTCACCGTCGGCACGCAAGGCGCTGCATCGCGCGCTGTCGTTCTCGAACCGGCGTGACCGGGACAAATCCGCCGTACTCACGCTTCGTCGCCGGATCGCGCACAGCCGGGCGGAGGCCGCGCTCTACCGCTGGGCGTCCGACAGGGACGGTGACGCCGGATTTCAGAAGGCCGTCCACGACGCGGTCGGGTCGATGGACGATGTCGCGCTGGTCTTGCACGGCCTGATCGGGGCCCTGTGCCGGGCGACCGCGATGGTGCTCGCCTGGTGCGTGCTGCTCGACAGCGGCTGGCGCACCGGGATGCCCGTCGGCACGACGCTGACCAGGGGAGAGTCGTCCGCTCCGGTGGAGAACCGGGTCCGCGAGGCGCTGCGATTGTGGCCGACGGCGTGGTTGATGTCCCGGAAGGTCACGAGCCCGATCGAGGTCGGCGGGGTGGCGTTGTCACCGGGCGAACGGCTGTTTCTTTGCACTTTTCTCCTGCATCGTGACCCGCGAGTGTGGAATGACGCCGACGAGTACCTCCCCGCACGCTGGGAAAACCCGCCGGAGGGATATAAAGCCGTCTATCTTCCGTATGGTTTCGGGGCGGCGGCCTGTGTCGGTTCGCGTTTCGTGAGTCAGGCGACGGCGCGGGTTCTGGAATGCTGGAGTGAATTGCCGGCGGCGGCAATCGAGCTGCGGAAAGAGAATCCGGTGATGGGGCCCATTCTGGCCCCACCGGAATTCCGTTTCGCCGGGGCTCAGGTGTAGTACCCGGCCACCGGGACGCGGGCCTCGTCGTACAAGGCGGGGCCCTCCAGCCGTACGCCGGGACCGGTCGCGGGCGGCTTGAGCGCGGTGACCTGTTCACCGGACAGGGCGAAAACGACCCGCCCGAGACCGGAGCGTTCGATGGCGCCCTGGCACATCCCGCACGGCTGGCAGCTGGTGTACATGGTCGTCTCCGCCGCGGCGGCGGGCTCCAGTTCGCGGGCGGCCCACACGGCGAGTTTCAGCTCCGGGTGGAAGCTGATGTCCGATTGCGACACCGAGGTGTTGTGGTCCTCGGCCAGCACCGTGCCGTCGGGGCCGACGAGCAGCGAGCCGAAGGGCGGGTCGCCGTCGGCACGGGACTTGGCGGCGAGCTCGATGGCCCGGCGGAGGAACTTCTCGTCTTCTTCGGTCATGGGTTCAGTCCTGTTCGGTTCGGTATCGGCCCAGTTCCCAGTGGGCGGCGACGGTCGCCAAAGCCTGCCACGCGGACTCCGGTCGCAGGGTCTCTTCGGGGTCACCGGAGAACGGATCGAGCACGACCGTGTCGGCGCCGAGGTGGCGGAGCCGGTCGAGGTCGTCGACGATCTGCTCGATCGTGCCCTGTCCGGCGAGGCGGCCGGGGTCGGTGACCGGTTTCGCGGTGATGTCCAGCAGGATCCGCGGGGTGAACGCGGGGACCGGCCGCCCCTGGGCGTCGGCGATGGTCTTGACCCTGGTGAGCGCTTCGGTGAGCCAGGGGAGGGTGGTCCGCAGCGGGTGCCAGGCGTCGCCGACGCGGACGGCGCGGCGGATCCCGGCGTCGCTGTTGCCGCCGACCCAGATCGGGATGTCGCCGGCGCGGTAGTCGGCGTCGTCCGACCAGGCTTTCCGGACCGCGTCGAGGTGGCCGTCGGTCAGCCGTCCGCGCTTCTCGAACGGGACGTCGAGCGCTTCGAACTCCTGACGGGCCCAGCCGGACGCGACGCCGAGCACGAGCCGTCCGCCGCTGAGCTGGTTGAGGTTCGCGGCCATGCGGGCGATCAGCAGGGGATGCCGGTACGGGACGATGAGCACGGTGGTGCCCAGCCGGATCCGGTTCGTCACGCCGGCGAGCCAGGACAGGGTGGTGAACGGTTCGTAGAACGGCGCCGGGTACTGCTCGGCGACGTCGGGGGTGATGGCGACGTGGTCGGACACCATGAGCAGGTCGTAGCCGAGGCCTTCGACCGTGGTGGCCCAGCCGCGGAGGATTCCGGGGTCGGTCCCCGGTCCGAAATTCGGGACGTTTACACCTATTCGCACTGGTCAAGGCTATCGGCGCGGCCCGAAGACCGGGAAGAGATCTTTCCTGGCATAACGGCCTTCGTGCCGTGGATCTGCCGGTATTCTCGCCGGATGGCCGAGACTCTCGACGCGACGGACTGGGCGATCCTGGTCGAGCTCCAGAAGGACGGGCGGCTTCCGCTCACGGAGCTGGGGAAGCGGGTCAGCCTGAGCGCGTCGGCGACGACGGAACGGGTCAAGCGGCTGGAGTCGGCCGGGGTGATCACCGGCTATCGCGCCGAGGTCGATCTGGAGAAGGCCGGGTACGTGGTGCTCGCGGTGGTGCGGCTGAAGTACCCGGGCAGCAAGCACGCGCCGTTGCACAAGCTCCTGGCGGAGCGGACCGAGATCCTCGAATGCCTCCGGACGACCGGTGACGACTGCTATTCGCTGAAGATCGCGGCGCCGTCGATGGGGCGGCTGGAGGAGATCGTCAACGAGCTCGCGCTGTTCGGGAGTACGAACACCAACATCGTCTACAACCAGACGCTGCCTTACCGGGGGCCGCAGGGCCCGTGACCGGTGCGGTCACGGGCCCGTCGAGTGTCAGCCCCGGCTCACCGTCTCCCAGAGGCCGGTGACGTTGCCTTCCGGGTCCTTGAAGTAGGCGGAGAAGCCCATGTCGCCGACCGCGGTCCGCCCGACGAGGGTCGCGCCGCCCTGTTTCTCGATGACCGCGAGCGTGTCGTCGATGCTGTCGACTTCGAGCACGATCACCGGGCCGGACGCGACGCTGGACTTCTTGTCCATCATCCCGCCGTTGATGAAGCCCGGCTCCGCGGGAATCCCGCCGTCGCCGGTCGGCCCTGAGACGACCATCGTGTAGTCGATCCCCGGCGGGACGTCGATCTTCCAGCCGAAGACCTCACGGTAGAAGTCGCGTGCGCGTTCGCCGTCCTCGAAGGGGATCTCGAAATGCACGGCCCGTCCGGTCATGGTCATCAACTCCTGTCGTGGCAACGGGTTCGGAACGCCACCAGCCAATAGCCGGTGACCCCGGCGCACTAGAGGACTTGGCCCTCTCCGAACCACCGGCGCAACGCGGTGAGCAGCTCCTGCCGGTCTTCACCGGCCCATGCCACATGACCGTCCGGTCGCAGCAGCACCGCCGGTACGTCCAGTTCCTCGCTGACGTCGACGACGTGGTCGACGCGGTCCGCCCAGCCCCGCGCCGAAAACTCGCCGGTCTGGTCGAGCAGCAGGCCGCGGCCGCCGCGGGTCAATCCGTAGAGGTGCCCCTGCTTGAGGTCGAGGTCCCGCATGCGGCGGCCGAGCAGTTCGTGCCCGTCGCCGAAGTCGTAGCGGATCGCGGTCGCGGTGATCTTCTCGGTCAGGTAGCGGCTCACGTCTTCGAACTCCATCAGCTCCGCCAGCAGCCGACGGACCGCCTGGGAGCCTGGGTCGAGCGACATGAGCTGCATCTGCGCGCGGGTGTTGTCCAGGACCGCGGCGGCCACCGGGTGCCGTTCGCTCTGGTAGGTGTCGAGCAGGTCCGCCGGCGCCCAGCCGTTGACCGCGGCGGCCAGTTTCCAGCCGAGGTTGAAGGCGTCCTGGACACCGAGGTTGAGCCCCTGCCCGCCGACGGGCGGGTGGATGTGCGCCGCGTCCCCTGCCAGGAACGCCCGGCCGACGCGGTACCGCTCCGCCAGCCGGGTGGCGTCGCCGAAACGGGAGAGCCAGCGTGGCGAGTGCACACCGAAGTCACTGCCGGCGACGGCCTTGAGCTGACGTTTGATCTCCTCGAAGGTCGGTGGGACCCGGGGGTCTTCGGCCAGGCCTTCGGCGGGCACGCCGACCCGGTACACCCCGTCGCCGATTGGGGAGAGGCCGAACCGCAGCTGGGTCTTGCGGACCTCGGTCATCACGGCGAGCACCGTTTCCCAGTCCTCGGTCAGCTCCATTTCGCCGAGCAGAGTCTCGGCCGTGGCGGGCTCGCCGGGGAACCCGATGCCGAGGAGCTTGCGCACCGTGCTGCGGCCGCCGTCACAGCCGACGAGGTAGCGCGAGCGCAGCGTCGTGCCGTCGGCCAGCTCGACGTCCACCCCGTCGTCGTCCTGGCTCAGGCCGGTCACTTCGAGGCCGCGCCGGATCTCGACCCCTGCTTCGGCGGCGTGCTCGATCAGCAGCCGGTCGGTGACGGTCTGAGGAATGCCGAGGATGTAGGCGTGGGCGCTGTCCAGCGACGGCGGCGATTTGACGATGCCCGCGAAGGAACCGCCCACCGGATACTTCGTTCCGTTTTCGAGAAAGCGCTCCAGCAGGCCTCGCTGGTCCATCACCTCGATGCTGCGCGCGTGCAGGCCCATGGAGCGGACGACCTTGGACTGTTCCAGGTCCTTCTCCAGGACGACCACGCGAATGCCGTGCAGCCGCAGTTCGGCGCCCAGCATCATGCCGGTCGGTCCGCCACCGGCGATGATCACGTCGATCAAGAGTTCCCCCGTTTGTCGAGCTCGTGTTCCGGCGGGAGATTCTGCGGCACGACCGGGGTCTTGCCGCAAGCCCCCAGGTGCGCTATACGTTAGAAGTGGCAGGGAGAGCTGATCTCTCTGCCTTCGTCATTTCAGTCCGCAGTGGACGGACAAACCCCCGTTGGAATGAGTTCCGCCCGATGTGACCTGTGTCGAACATGTTCGCTACGAACTTGTTCGGAACGAACATGTTCGTTAAGCTGACCGCATGGCACCAGAGAAGAGCCGCCGGGAACGACCGGCCAAACCCGCGCTGACCCGTGACGGCATCGTCGCCGCAGCGGTCGGGATCCTGCGCGAGGAAGGCCTGCGGAAGGTCACGATGCGCCGCCTGGCGCAGGAACTCGACACCGGTGCGGCCTCGCTCTACGTCTACGTGCGCAACACCGCGGAACTGCACGCCGCGATCCTGGACGAACTCCTCGGCACGATCCCTTCACCGCCGCCCGAAGGCGGCTGGCGAGACCGCCTCGAACGACTGCTCACGGCTTACACCTCGATGCTGCTGGAATACCCCGGCCTCGCCCTGTCCGCGCTCGTGGCCCGCCCGAGCGGTGAGCATTACCTGCGGCTGTGCGAAACCCTGCTCACGCTCCTCGCCGAGGGCGATGTGCCACCCGAACGGCGCGCGTGGGGGATCGACCTTCTCTTGCAACACGCGACGGCGACCGCCGCCGAACACGCCGACGAGGACTCGCCGGAGGACTGGGACGCACTGGCGCGCGCCGTGCGCGACGCCGACGAGACGACCCACCCGCAGATCGCCGCCCACGCGGCCGACCTGCTCACCGGACGACCGGCGCAGCGGATGTCGTGGGGATTGCAGGTGCTGATCACCGGGATCGCGGACACCGCCGTACCACCCGAAAGGACCCTGACATGACCATCCATCACCCCATCGCGATCATCGGCGCCGGCCTCGGTGGCCTCACTCTGGCCCGCGTCCTGCACGTCAACGACGTCGAAGCCGCCGTGTTCGACCTGGACGCCTCACCGTCCGCGCGGACGCAGGGCGGAATGCTCGACATCCACGAGGACTCCGGTCAGGAAGCGCTCCGGGCCGCCGGTCTCCACGACGACTTCCGCGCGCTCGTGCACGTCGGCGGTGAGGCCATGCGCATCCTCGACCGGCACGCCGTCGTGCACTTCGAGGAAGCCGACGAGGGTGACGGCGGCCGCCCGGAAGTCGCCCGCGGTGATCTGCGAGACCTCCTGCTCGGTTCGCTGTCCGAAGACACCGTGCGCTGGGGCGCCAAGATCACCGGTGCTCGCCCGCTCGGCGGCGGGCGGCACGAGGTCTCCCTGGCCGACGGCACGACGTTCACCACGGACCTGCTGATCGGCGCCGACGGCGCGTGGTCCAAGATCCGGCCCCTGGTCTCCGACGCCCGGCCGGCCTACGAGGGGATCTCGTTCGTGGAGGTGCACCTCCACGACGCCGAGGACCGCCACCCCGCGAGCGCCGCGCTCATCGGCGGCGGCATGTTCTTCGCACTCGGTGCGGGCAAAGGGTTCCTGGCACACCACGACATCACCGGCAGCCTCCACGTCTACATCGCGCTGAAGACCGCCGAAGACTGGATCGCCACGATCGACTTCGGCGACACCACCGCCGCGAAAGCCGCCGTGCTGCGCCATTTCGACGGCTGGGACGAGGGGCTGCGCGCGTTGATCACCGACGCGGACGGCGACCTGGTGCCGCGGCCGATCCACGCGCTGCCGATCGGTCACCGCTGGGACCGCGTCCCCGGCATCACCTTGCTCGGGGACGCCGCCCACCTGATGTCGCCGTTCGCCGGTGAGGGCGCCAACCTCGCGATGCTCGACGGCGCCGAACTCGGCCTGGCCCTGGCCGCCCACCCCGGCGACGTCGAAGCCGCTCTCGGTGCCTACGAGCAGGCTCTGTTCCCGCGCAGTGAAGCGTCGGCGGCCGAATCCGCCGAATCGCTCGTCCGATGCTTCGCCGAGGACGCCCCGAAGGCACTGCTGGAGCTGTTCGCGTCCTACCGCTGAGCCACTCCGGCCGGCTGGGACCGCCTGGCGTAGGCGCGAGCGGCGCGGGCGCGGTCACCACAGCGCACGGAACACCACTGACGCCGTCCGTTGCGCAGGAAGAACCGCGTGCACGGCGGAGATCCGCAGGCGGCGATCCGTTCGGTGTCCGGCCCGGTGAGCAGGTCCGCGGCGTTCGCGGCGAGCGTCGCCAGCGCGTGTTCGACGATCTGGGTGATCGGATGCGACGCGGTCCGGTACAGCCCTCGAACCGGGTCCCAGCGCAGCAGTGCCGCGGTGGGCGCCTTGCTCAGCGCTTCGTTGACGGCGTCGAGAGCGCTCTGCGGAGCCGGATCCGAGCACGACCTCGACGCGAGCAGCACCCGTACCTGCTCCCGCAGGGAACGGACCAGCCCCGCGCACATCTCCTGCAGCCCGGCGTCGACCGGGGCGAGTCCCTGGCCGACGAGCCAGTCCGTCGCGGCGGCCGGGGTGCCGAGGAGGTCGGTGAACTGGCCGCCGGGCAACGCGATCGTGGTGTTGGCGAGCGCCAGCGCCACGTACTGCTCGTCACCCGGTGCGGGCGGCAGGGCAGCGGCGTCAAGATCGGTGTCGTCCACCTTCTCATGGTAGGCGCCAGGCTCAACCATGAGAAAGCCTCACGGAAACCATTGCACTCTTCCGTGAGAACTCGCTAACGTTGCTCACGGAAGAAAGCCTACCTATCCGTGAGGTGAAGGATGAACCAGATCAGTGAACAGCTCTCCGTCCGGGTCTTCGGCGGGCCGACCGCGCTGATCGACTACGGCGGCCTGCGGCTCCTCACCGACCCGACCTTCGACGAGCCCGGTCACTACGCGCGGCCCGACGGGAGACCGGGCCTGACCAAGACCGCCCCGGCTTCGATCGCACCCGCCGACCTCGGCCGGATCGACGCCGTCCTGCTGTCCCACGACGAGCATCCCGACAACCTCGACAACTCCGGCCGGAAACTGCTGGCCGATGTTCCGCTGACCCTCACCACGCCCAGCGGCGCGGGCCGGCTGGGTGGCACCGCGAAAGGACTGTCCACCTGGGAATCGGTCGAACTGACCCGGCCGGACGGGGGAGTGGTGACCGTGACCGGCGCGCCCGCGCTCCACGGACCGGAAGGCGCGGAGAAGGTCACCGGTGATGTCGTCGGCTTCGTGCTCACCGGCGAAGGTCTGCCGACGGTCTACGTCAGCGGCGACAACGCCTCGCTCGACGCCGTCCGGCAGGTCGCCGACCGGTTCGGCCCGGTCGACACCGCCGTGCTCTTCGCCGGGGCCCCGCGATTGAAGCCGGTTCTCGACGGAGCCCTGCTCGTCCTCGACAGTGCCCTGGCCGTGGAGGCGGCAAGGGTCCTCGGCGCCCGCACGGTCGTCCCCGTGCACATGGACAGCTGGGAGCACTTCACCGAAGGCCGCGAGGACGTCGTCGCCGCGTTCACCTCCGCCGGTCTGGCCGACCGGCTGCGGCTCGGCTGACGCGCGTTCACGGGCGCCGGGTGGCGCGCACGACGACGTCCTCCAGGGGAATCTGCCGGTCGCCGTGGATCCGCCGGCCCTCCTCGGCGGTGACGACCTCCCAGTCCGTCTCGTCCAGCCGTGTCGTAATGGCCGCAGCGGTCACCGACGCTTCGGCGGGCGAGGCGTGTCCGTGGCCGTGATGGCTGTGGAGGTGACCGACGATCAGCAGCGTGCCCCCGGGCGCCACCCAGCCCGCGAGCCGGTCGTAGAACTCCAGCTGCGGCATCGCCGGATGCGCGTAATGAGTCGTGACCAGGTCGAACCGCATGTCCGGTGACCAGCTGCCGAGGTCCGCCTCCACCCAGGTCACGTGCCCGGACCCGGCACGCCGGGCGGCGCGGGCCAGCACCGCGGACGAGATGTCGGCGGCGGTCACCCGCCACCCCCGTGAGGCGAGCCAGATCGCCTCCGCGCCCTCGCCGCAGCCCGCGTCCAGCGCCGTCCCCGGCTTCAGCTCACCGAGCTCCCGGGCGAGATACGGATTCGGCGGGCTCGCGGCGCCGCTCTCGCGCCAGTGCTCTTCCCAGTAATCCTTGTCGAACCCGTGCGTCATCGGTCGTCCCTCTCCGTTCGTCTCCGACGATCATGACGAGCATCCGGACGGAATGGCAAAACTTGTTGCCGAATGGCAAATTGGAGGCATGGACGAGGCACTGGGCCGCACGCTCGACGCTGTCGGGCCGAGGCTGAAACAGCTCCGGCAGCGCCAGGACATCACGCTGGCCGACCTCGCCCAGGAGACAGGCATCTCGACCAGCACGCTGTCCCGGCTCGAGGCCGGGCTGCGGCGTCCCACCCTGGAGCAGCTCCTGCCGCTCGCCCGCGCCCACGGCCTCACCCTCGACGAGCTCGTCGACGCGCCGCCGACCGGCAATCCCCGGGTCAACCTGCGCCCCATCGCCTGCGGGGACGGATCGACCATCCTGCCGCTGACCCGCAGACCCGGCGGCATCCAGGCCTACAAGTTCGTCCTCCCGCGCGGAAACGACGACGCCGAGCCGGACCTGCGCACCCACGAGGGATACGACTGGGTCTACGTTCTGAATGGCACCCTGCGGCTGGTCCTCGGAGACCACGACCTCACCCTCGAACCCGGCGAAGCGGCGGAATTCGACACTCGCACGCCGCACTGGTTCGGCGCCACCGGCGCCGGTCCCGTCGAGTACCTGAGTCTCATCGGACGGCAAGGCGAACGAGCGCACATCCGCACCGCGCCGTCCCTGTAGCGAGAAAGGAAGAAGCGTCATTCCCACCATCACGCCGAGCATTCCCACCCCGGACGGTCAGTCCGACGCCTTCGCCGCCTTCCCCGACGGTGGCGGCGAGCACCCCGGTGTCCTCCTCTACCCGGACGCCTTCGGGCCACGCCCCACGCTGTGGGACATGGCCCGCGAACTGGCCGGGCACGGGTACTACGTGCTGGTCCCCAACATCTTCTACCGGCACCGCCCGGCCCCGGTGTTCGACCTTCCCGAATACATCACCGCCGAGGTCAGGCCCGGGCTCTTCCAGCAGATCATGCCCCTCATCCAGGAACACACCGCGGAACGCGCCCTGCGCGACGCCGAGGCCTACCTCGGCTTCCTCGCCGCGCAGCCCGAAGTGCGGCCCGGACCGGTCGCCACGATCGGCTACTGCATGGGCGCCGTCCTCGCGATGCGCACCGCGACCGCCCACCCCGGCAGGGTCGCCGCCGTCGCCGGATTCCACCCCGGGGCCCTGGTCACCGACGCACCCGACAGCCCGCACCGCCAGATCCCGGCCCTCACCGCGAAAGTCCACCTCGGCCTCGCCGAGGGCGACATGACACCCGAGGCCATCACCGAGATCAGCCAGGCTTTCGACGCCGCCGGCGTCAGCTACAGCTGCGAGATCTACCCCGGCACCACGCACGGCTACACCATGGCCGACACCGACGTCTTCGACGACGCCGGATCGAAGCGCCACTGGGAGCGGCTGCTCGCCCTCCTCGACAACGGTCGTGAGTGGTAAGGACGATTCCGCCGTCCTTACCGGCGGCTGACGGGGGAGCCACTCTCAGCGTTTCTCTCCTCCGCTCCGTGAAGGCCTCCTTCACTACCTTCAGGGTCAGGGTCTCGGCAAAAGTCGCCTCTCCGCTGGTCAAGGAGGTTGTGAAAGCCACTTTCGCAACGGTGAAGGTTGTGAACGTGGCTTTCGCATCACGACCACCCCGGCCCGGCGGGCCCGGCGGCATCAAGCGTCGTGAAAGCCACTTTCGGGACATCAGACGTCCTGAAAGGGGGGTTGACGACACCCCGCCCCCCGGCCCCGGCAGGCCCCCGCCCCCCGGCCCGCGCGG